>CALEWN010000360.1 GCA_937925385.1 uncultured Senegalimassilia sp. | reverse complement strand
GCCCGCCTGCCGGCGCTGATGTCGCTTCCGGCGATGGGGACGTCTCCGGCGGCTCCGATGGCTGCTGGGATGGGCGGTCAGCCGGCACGCAGGCCGCTGCCGTGGTGGTTGCGGCGAAGGACCCGGCGGCGCTGTTCGGGCGCGTGGCGCCGGCGCTTGTTCGCCAGGGTCGTGCGGTGGCGCTGCGCGGGCAGCGTCGCTTCGTGGACACCGCGTTCGGCAGGGCCATCTGCTCGCTTCGCCGTTTCCTTGACGAGGGGCGGGCGGGCGGTGTCTCCCATATCCAGGGGTATGGGGATATCGCCGCGACCGATGTGGAGCGTTGGGATCGCGCCGACCTGGCCGATTGGGCGCTCTCGCCGTTTTCGGGGATGACGAAGAAGGCGGCGTTCAAGCTTGATGCCGATATGCGCGCCGACCGCACGGCGCGGCGGTCCGACCTGTGCGCCCGTTTGCGCGGCGATAACCCGGCGTTTGCGGCGATGGAGCGGCTTGCTCTGCAGCTGGATGCGCAGGCCGCAGGCGAGCTTGAGGCCGCCGTGCGGCGCATGACGAACCGCTCGGAGGCGTGGCGCGCCGAGCAGCTTGCCGCGTTGCGTGCGCTTAGACGCGCCGCCGACGCCGCCAAGCTGGCGGGGTTGGGTGCGGATGCCGCGTTCGATCAGGCGCAACGTCTGAAAGTCAGCGTTTCGCGCATCGTGGCGCCGCGTGGCTGCGATGGCGCAGCCCTTGGTGCGCCCGATGTGCTCGTGACCGATCAGAACACGGCGGCGTCTTTGGGAAACGGCTCGTGCAAGGTGTGCGTAGCGGCCGATTTGACAAGCTCGGCCTATCCGGCGGCAGACCCCGAAGATGCTTCGCGGGTGCTGCTGGAGCATCTGGGCGTGAAGCGCGCCGACTCGGCGCTTGCGCGTATGCGCCGCGCGTTCTTCGCGCTGGAGCACGTTGCAACCGACCAGCTGATCTTGGAGCGTTGTCTCAACGACGCGTCCGCCGACCCCACGTATCCTTGCGTGGTGTTGGAGGAGTTCGTGGACTGCTATCGAGCCGACCCTACGGCCACCAAGGACATCAAGAACCCGTATTCGCTTCCCGAGCATTTGCAAGGGGGGATGCTGCTGCGCGGCGAGGACGCCTTGTGCGCCAACGATGCGCTTGCTACCGAGCCGACGCCTGTGGCGGCATGCATCGAGCCGCCGCTGACGGGCGCGGTGTCGCCCGAAGCGCGTTCGCTTGTGGTGCTTCCGCGCGTGCTGCAGGGCGGGCAGGTGCTTGACGAACCGTGCCTTTCGCCTTCCCAGATCGAAAGCTACCTGGAATGCCCGTACAAGTGGTTCGCCCAACGGCGTTTGCGCCTGGACGATTTGGACGAGGGGTTCGGGCCGCTTGAGATGGGCGATTTCGCCCACAACGCGTTGCACAGCTTCTATAAGCATCTGTCCGATGATCTGGGCGAGGCGAAGGTGACGCCGCAGCTGCTCCCGCAGGCGCGAAAGCTCATGGCCGACGTGCTTGAGCGCCATAAGGCGCTGCAGCCGCATCTGCGCCAGTCGGAGAACCGTTTGATCCCCACGTCGCAGGTGGAGCATCGCGAGTTGGCCGAGCTTGAGCGCAAGCTGATGGACTACCTGGACTTCGAGGCCGAGCTTCTGCCCACCTTCGCCCCGAAATACCTGGAGTACGACGTGGCGCGCGGCGGCGCGGTGGATTATGCGGGGCACAAGCTGCTGGGAACTGCCGACCGCATCGATGTGGATGGCGAAGGGCGGTGCGCGATCATCGACTACAAGGGCTCGATTTCCGGGTCGTACGCGCTTGGCGTGCGCGAGGAGGGGCACTTGGGCAAGGTGCAGGCGCTCATCTACGCGCAGTTGGTTCGCCGTACGCTCGGCCTGGAGCCGGTGGGCGCGCTGTATGTGTGCTATGGCCGACGCAAGATGATCTCGGGCGCCTACGACGGGCGCGTGATAGAGAACGCCCATCTGCCCAACATGCGCCACAAGGATTGCATGTGCGCCACCAAGCCGTTCTTCGATGTGCTCGACGAGACGGAGGAGGCGGTGGCCGCGGCCCTCGAGCGCATGTTGGCGGGCGATATCCGCCCACGCCCTGAAACGCCCGAGGCGTGCAAGTGGTGCCCGGTCTCATCATGTTCGGAAAGGAGGGGATAGCCATGGCGTTGACCATCGGCCAGGAAAAGTGCGTCAACACGCTCGACGAGCCGTTGGCGGTGAGCGCCGGCGCCGGCAGCGGCAAGACGTTCACGCTCACGCGTCGCATCGTGCATGCGCTGGAAAGCGGATACCTAAGCGATATCGACCAGGTGCTGGCCATCACCTTCACGTCGAAGGCCGCGGGCGAGATCAAATCGCGCGTGAAAGGCGCGCTGCGCGCCGGCGGCATGACCGAGCAGGCGCTGAAAACCGATGAGGCATGGATATCCACCATCCATGGCATGTGCTCGCGCATCCTCCGCGCGCATGCGCTTGAGCTGGGGATCGATCCTGCGTTCAAGGTCGCCGACGAGGCCATGGTGAAAACGCTTCTGGACGCGTCGCTTGAGGAGGTGCTCGGTGATCGGGACGATCTGGTCACGGTTGCCGAGGGCATTTCCCCGCAACGTCTTGACGCGCTGTTCGCGTCGTTCGACGTGCATCCGGCGGGCCCGCGCACGGCATCGGTGAAGGGGATGGTGCGGCAGCTGGTGGAGGCGGCCTCGGCGCACCCCGACGGCATGGCGTCGGTGGTGATGCCGCCCGAGGCGCCGGGCGCGATCAAGCTGCTGGTGCAGCTGGCGGATGTCGCTGAAACCGCATACGCCCTGGCCGATGCCGTCAAGCCCGGTTCCACGCGCGACAAGTTCCTGGCGGCCACGCAGGACGCGTTGGAAGGTGCGCGCGAGCTGATCGGGCGCAGCGGTTCCGACGAGCCGACGTACCGGCGGGTTCTTTCGGTCATGAACGGCTTCCCCGTTCCCGGCCGCAACTACGGCAAGAACACGCCATATGGCGAACAGGCCGCTGAGCTGGCGGAACAGTATTGCGCCATCGCTGCGCAGGCACGTTGCGGGCTGGTGCAGGAGCAGCTGGCAACGCTGATCGATGTGGCGAAGTCGGTTGCGGACGCGTTCGCGCGCCGCAAGCGCGAGGCGGGGCTGCTGGACAACAACGACCTGCTGTCGTTCGCATCGCGCGCGTTTCGCGATTATCCCGCCATCCAGGCGGCGTACGCCGACCGCTTCAAGTTGGTGATGGTCGACGAGTTCCAGGATACCGACCAGCTGCAGGTGGATATGATCAAGCGCATGGCCGGGGAGGGCTTTTCGCGCATGTGCACCGTCGGCGACGCGCAGCAGAGCATCTACCGGTTCCGCGGCGCGGATGTTTCGGTGTACCGCCGTCATCGATCTGTCCTGGCGCTGTGCGACCGCATCTTCGAGCAGCCGCAGGTGTTCGGCGCCGAGTTCATGTCGCTTGCGCCGGCGCGCACGGAGTCCGAGGTCGAGCATCCGTTTCTTCCGGATGGGCCTCGTGTGCAGGTGCAGGTGACCGTGGCCCCATCACGCGGCGTGGCGTCATCGGATGCGGCGGCCATAGCGGCCAGGCGAGTGGCGAAGGCGTTCTCCGAGTTCGCGGCGGCCGGGCATCGGCCGGGCGACATGGTGGTGCTGCTCGGCGGCATGGGCCGTGCGAACGTGTACGCCGAGGCGCTGCGGGCTGAGAACCTGCCGTGCGTGGTTGCCGGCGGCTCCATCTTCAACCGTGCTCCCGAAGTGGCGCTCATGGTGCGCCTGGCGCAGGCCATCGCGAACCCGAAATGGACCTCGGCGTTGTTCGAGGTGCTTTCGAGCGAGCTGTTCGCCCTGTCTGCCGATGATCTGCTGGAGCTGTCCACGGGCATGGACGAGGAACGCGGGATTCCCCGTAGGCGCGAGTTCGACCAGGGATTTCGCCATATCGAGCGCAAGGTTGCATCGGGGTGCGCGGTCTCGCCGGCGCTTGCGGCGTGCGCGAGCTTGATGCGTCGCGCCTCCGAGCAGGTGGGGAACGTGGCGCTTGCCGACATCATGCGGGGCATCGTGGCCGATTCCGGGTGGCTTGCGCGCCTTGAGGCCGCCGGGCCCGAGGGGCTGGCACGCGCGGGGAACGTGTACAAGGCCATCCGCATGGCGCGCGACATCGAGGCGACCGGCGGCGTGGGGCCTGCGGCGGTGGCCGAGGAGCTGGCGTTGCGCGTGGAGCTTGCCAAGGAAGCGCCGGGCGCGCTGTCGGCCGAAGGCGGCGATTTCGTGCGCATCATGACCGTCCACGCCAGCAAGGGCCTTGAGTTCCCCATTGTGGCGGTGGCCGAGCTTCGCGACGATGCGGCGCGCTCGCAGGCGTTGGAGTGCTGTTCGATCGAAGGGCGCACCTACGTATCGCTCGACGGCGGTCATGTGCTCGAGCGCTTGAAGGAGAAATCCTCGTCGTTGGTGGCCAAGAGCGGGTCGTATCAGCCGTTTTGCGAGTTCGATGACGAAGACCTTGCCGCCATGGTCTCGCGCAGCCAGCTTCCGGCCGACAGACGCGCCGCCATCAAGCTGCACGAGGAGCGCGGCGAAGCCGCCGAGGCGCGGCGCTTGCTTTACGTTGCGCTCACGCGCGCGAAGGAAGCGCTCGTGGTGTCCATGCGCGGCAAGTCGTCGAAGGTCGACGCCACCGGGCTGTCGAAGAGCTGCTGGGGCGATGTGCAATCGGCGCTGGTGGGCGAATGTTGCGCGTTCGAGCCGGGCGTGAGCATGTTCGACTTCGGCGGGCAGCGTCCGGCGCGCGTGGAATGCGTGCATCTGACGCCGGAGTATGTGGAGGAGCAGCTGGGGGCGGCTGGTGCTGCGGATGGCGCGGTATCGCAGGTTGATGGCGAGCAGGGCGCCGACCAGCCTGCGGCAGGCGGTTCGCCGATTGGCGGCTTTGCGGCCGATGGCGGGTCGGGCGTCGGCGAACCGGGCACGATCGTCCTTCCCGTGGTGGGACCGTACGAGCCCGAGCGGGGCAAGCCTTATGCGGGTGCGCGGGCGGGCGTGTTCAGCTATTCCTCCATCGCCGAGGGCGGCGAGGAGTTCGCCGACTTCTCCGTGAAGGATGCGGCAGATGACGCTGTCGGCGCGGCTTGGTCTGCGCGCGACGCCGATGCGGCCACAAGCTTGGGAACGGCGTTTCATCGCTTGGCTCAGCTTGCGGCGTTGGCTTGGCGGCCGGGTTGCGCCCTTGAGCGCCCGGACGTTTAGCGCCAGCAGGCGTTGGAGCGTTCGTGCGGGCTTTCCGCCGAGCAGTGCGATCGCTTGGATGCGGCGCTTGAGCGGTGGTTCGCCAGCGATATAGCGGCGCGCGTGGGCGCGTGCGAGAGCGTAAGCGCCGAGGCTCCGTTCCTTGTTCGCGTGGGCAGCCCTTGCGATGCGGCCTACCTTGAGGGTGAGATCGACCTGCTGGCATGCGTCGCCCCCGCCGGCACGCGCGAGCAGCCGGCGGGCAGCGCTTTGGTGGTGGACTACAAGACCGGCGGTTCTCCGACCGAGGGCGCCGAGCAGCTGCACGAGAAGCACCTGCTGCAGGCGACATGCTATGCGTATGCGGTGTTGTTGGAAGGGTATGCGCAGGTGGAGTGGGTGTTCGTGCGCGTCGAGCAGGGCCGTGGCGATGCGCCGGGGCAGCCCCCGACGGGGGCGTATCGTGTTGATGCGGCCGCTGCCGAGGGGATGGGTCGCGCCCTTGCGCGGGCGTATCATGGGCATGGTCAGCTGTAGGATTTGAAGGGACGTTTGCGTGAACATCCAGATTTTCGGCACGAAGAAAAGCTTCGATACGAAGAAGGCCCAGCGCTACTTCAAGGAGCGCCGCATCGGCTTTCAGTTCATCGACCTGAAGGAAAAGGGCATGAGCAAAGGCGAGCTGCAGTCGGTGGCAAACGCCGTCGGCGGGCTTGACAAGCTGATCAACCCTGATGCCAAGGATGCCGATACGGTGGCGCTGCTGCAATATCTGGCGGCGGACCAGAAGTTCGAGAAGGTGCTCGACAACCAGCAGGTGCTGTGCGAGCCGGGGGTCCGCAACGGCAAGAAGGCCACGGTGGGCTATCAGCCTGATATTTGGAAGGACTGGGAGTAAACCGGTTTCGTCGGTGCCTGAGCGCATGTTGGGGCGCTGCTATGGCAAGCACGTTGATCGCCGCTTGCGCGCGCCCCTGTCGGAGATGTGTGGCAGCTTGCGTGAAAAGGTCTGGCTGCCATTGTGAGAAAGCCTTCTATTTCCCTCGTTCGGGAAATAGAAGGCTTTCTTATGCATATGGGCTTTGGGATGAGGTGCGACGCGGAGACGAAAGGGGGAGGCTGCCGGATCGTCGCGCCGGTTTGCGGCTAGCGCCTTGCGTGCTTTCCGCGTGAGGTTTTGCCATAGTCGGCGAACGCTATCGCGTGGTAAACGGCCACCAGGGCCGCGCCGAGCAGGATGCCGCCGAGGATGTCGGTGGTCCAGTGAACGCCCGCCGTGGCGCGTGCGGCGACGATGCCCACCATGCCTGCGGCGCAGATGACCAGGGCTGCGGTGCGAAGGCCTCCTTCGCGGATGCGTTGCACGGCCTGGATCATGGCCG
>CALEWN010000359.1 GCA_937925385.1 uncultured Senegalimassilia sp. | reverse complement strand
GGCGCACGGCCACAACAGCGGCATCCTGGACGCGGTGCGCAAGGTCAAGAAGGCGTTCCCGAACCTGCCGCTGATCGCGGGCAACATCGCGACGGCAGCCGGCGCGGAGGCCCTGATCGACGCGGGCGCGGATTGCGTGAAGGTCGGCATCGGCCCGGGCTCCATCTGCACCACCCGTATCGTTGCAGGCATCGGCGTGCCGCAGATCACGGCGATCTACGACGCGGCGTGCGTCGCGGCCCGGCTGAGGGACAAGGCCATGAGGGGGCTGGGATGTGCGTGCGGCGTCATGGTCGTGCTGTTCCCGGTGCTGCTGATGGCGGCCGCCTGCGCATGGGCGGCGCGGCTTGCGCTGGGGGCGTTCGGCGCCCTGTGACGCGTGCGGGATGATTATAGGGCGCTTCCCCATGGCGCACCTCCTTCTGAGCGGTCTCGGGCCTCGGCCCGGGGCCGCTTGGCGTTTATGGGGCCGTTACGGGCCTGGGATAATGAGCGCATCGAGAAAGGAGGCGCCGTGGGCAAGGGAATGACCGTGGCCGAGATTCAGGAGCTCGTGCCGACGCTGGCGGTGACGGTGGAGCCGGTCGGACGCCTGCAGGAGTACGCGGGCAACGCCAAGGAGCACACCGCCGAGCAGGTGGAGCAGATCAAGGCCAGCATGCGGCAGGTGGGCTTCTGCGACCCCATCGGGGTCTGGACCAACGCCGAGGGCAAGAGCGAGGTCGTGGAGGGCCACGGCCGGCTCATGGCGGCGCTGGAGCTGGGGTTGCGGAGCGTGCCGGTGATACACCTGGACGGGTTGAGCGACGAGCAGCGCCGCTTCTACGCGCTGGTGCACAACAAGCTGACGATGAACACGGGCTGGGACTTCGACAAGCTGAACTCCGAGATAGACTCCCTGGACGATATCGATATGCGCGAGTTCGGCTTCGAGGACGGCTTCGACGCGATCCAAGACCTGCTCGAAGACGATTTCGTCTCGCTCAAGGATGAGGCGGACGCCGAGTTCTACAACATCACGTTCACCTTCCCCTCCGAGACCAAGAAGGCCGTCAAGGCCTGGCTCGACGACGCCGGCAAGGAGCAGGCCGTCGCCATGATCGTGAAGGCGGCCCAGGCATGGGGATAGACTGCGGGAGCCAGGTGGTCCTCTGCGAGTACCCCATCAGGCTCGACACCTACGAGGGCTGCTCGCACGACTGCCGATACTGCTTCGCGCGGATGAAGCGCGACATATCCAACGTCAAGCCGCTGCACTGCGCCGAGCAGGTCAGGCGCTTCGCCGCCGGGAACAGGACCGCCACCACCAGCTGGTGCGATTGGCGCATCCCCCTGCACTGGGGAGGGCTTTCCGACCCGTTCCAGCCGGCGGAGCTCGAGCACCGCTGCACGCTCGAGGTCCTTCAGGTCCTCAAGGAGACGCAGCACCCCTTCATCGTCAGCACCAAGGGCCGCCTCGTCGCGGAGGAGCCGTACCTGACGCTGCTCTCCGAGTGCGACGCCGTCGTGCAGATAAGCATGACCAGCCCGCTGCTCGACAAGCTTGAGGTCGGCGCGCCGACGTTCGCCGAGCGCATCGAGATCGCCGCCAGGCTCGCCCCGCGCGTCAAGCGCGTGATAGCCCGCGCGCAGCCGTACCTGCCGCAGTGCAAGGCCTCGCTGATGGAGGCGCTGCCCGCCATGAAGCGCGCCGGCATCCACGGCATCACCCTCGAAGGCATGAAGTTCAAGCGCCGCAAGCCCGGCCTGGTGAAGGTCGGCGGCGACTGGGCCTACCCCGAGGAGGAGCTTGAGCGCGACTACCTGGCCATACGCTCGCGCTGCCGCGAGCTGGGCCTGGCGTTCTGGTGCGCGGAGAACCGCCTGCGCAGCCTGGGCGACTCGACGGCTTGTTGCGGGTGCGGCGACCTGCCCGGCTTCGAGGGCAACCGCTTCAACTGCGTCAGCATCGCCAACGGCTCGGGGGGGGGGCCGTCCGAGCTGATGCGGCGGCCGGGGACGGCGGGCTGCTTCAAGTCGCTCCACCAGCAGGCCGGGGTGTCCGGTGTGATAGCGCGGAGGAGCTTTGCCGAGCTTATGACGGACGCGGCGGGTGCCTTCTGATGCCGCGCGAGGCGATGCGGCGCAAGGGCACCGGGGCGGTGCGCGTCGGGGTCCCCCAGTGCGCGGGGCGCTACGGCGCGCTGCTGCGGGAGTCCCCGTTCTGCCGCGCGATGATGGATTTCATGAGGTGATAGGCTCTGTCGTGTTGGTGGTGGGCGCGGAGCCGTCGAGGCGCTTCCGCTAGCGAAACCGCGAAACCAGGGCCCCGCTTCGGCGGGGCCTTTCCTTTGCCCGTGACCGGTAGGGCATCATCTGTGTCATGACGACTGACGGAAAACATAGGGGCCAGCCGACCCGTTACAACGCCGAGATGCACGTGCCCTGGGCCGTCTCGCTGGCGCGGAGGGGCTGCTCATCTGCGGAGATAGCGGAG
>CALEWN010000358.1 GCA_937925385.1 uncultured Senegalimassilia sp. | reverse complement strand
CTTGTGCAAATAGAGTATCCGACGTTGCCGCTCGGTATTCCCGCATCCATGCTTGCGGGATTGGGCATCGTATGGGGCGGCGGCATGTGGATCACGTTCTTCGACCGCTTGGACGAGGGCGAGGCGCTCATCTACTCGTTCGCGTGCCTGGGAATCAGCGCGGTTTTGGGATTCGTCCTGGGGTTCCTGCCGCTACCTGCCGTGTTCTCCATCGGCTTGTTCATGCCGACGCTGTCGTTCGTGCTGTTCAAACAGGCTATGGACATGCTTGATGCACGGCAAGACGTCATCCCCGAACCGAAGCGCGACTGCATGTACGACCACGAGAGCAACACGCTTCCTCTGCGCATTCTTATCGCCGTTGCGCTGCTTGATTTCGCACTTGGCGTGGCGCGCGGATTCCCGGAGGGCACTTCCATCGTTTTGGCGCCTTCGTTCCAACTAACTCACCAGATCGCCGTGGCCGTACTGTGCGCTGGCGTCATCTGGTGGGTGCTCGTGCGCGGCCGTGGCTTGAGTTTCGGGGCGATGTGGTGGCTCGAGGTCGCTCTCATGGTTATCGGCGTTTTGCTTATCGTGTCCCTTGACCAGGCGCAATTCGGAGCGATGCTCATCACCGTATCGAATACGTTCATGATCGGGCTGCTGTGGTATGGCGTATATGATTATTGTCGCCATAGCTCCATTCCGTCGTATCTGGTGCTCGCCGCCGTTTGGGCGGCCCATTTGCTTCCGCGCGAAGCTGGCCGCTATCTGGTTTTCCTGCTTGGACCCCAACTTGGGCAATCGATGCTCGTCATTGCCGCGCTGGTATGCCTGCTTGCGCTGAGCATGGCCGTGATGCTGCGGGGCAGCCAGCCGAAAGCGCGGAGATTCTTCGCCACCTTCGGCACGCCCGATGCGCGCAAGGGCGCTTTAGAGCGCACCGTGGTGGCGGAAGCTGCACCTGCGCAATGCGATGCTGGGGAAACGCAGATGACATCGGTTGCTGCTGCGTCCGGGGAAATGCCGAACGAGCAAGATGCCTGTGACACTGAAGGCGCAACGTTCGAGAATAGCCTGCGGACTCGCTGCTCGGCGCTGCAGGCGCGTTTCGGTTTGACCGATCGGGAAACCGACATGGTCTGGTACTTGGAGCAAGGACGCAGCAAGGCGTTCATCAGCCAAGAACTTCACCTATCGGAAAACACCGTGAAAAGCTATACGCGCAATGTGTACTCGAAGCTTTGCATCCACTCCAAGCAGGAATTGCTCGACGCGCTGAACGAGACCCGCTAGAAGCGCTTGATAAACGAGTTAACCGTTGCGCACAACGCCGTTGAACGAGGAACACCGCAAGCCCGTGCATGCCGATCGCGGATAGCGATACGGCGGCCACGATCGATGCGACCTGCTTGTCTCCCTTCTGGTCGAAACCAACTTGCCCGACAAAGCATGTTGATATCGGCCTTATGCCGAACACGTGTTCGATGGTACCATAAAAGAAACGGGGTGGCTGCAAGAACATTTGCAACCACCCCGAAAGGTTCGATCGTTTGTCGCGGCGCGCAGTTTACGCAGCCTTGGCGGCCTGGCGAGCCTCCTTGCGCTTCTCCAGGGAGTCCACGCACACGGCGGCGGACTGGTCGCCGGTGATGTTTACGACGGTTCGCATCATGTCGAGCACGCGGTCGACGCCCGCAACCAGCGCAATGCCCTCGACGGGCAGGCCGACGGACTGCAGCACCATGGCCAGCATGATCATGCCGGAGCCGGGGACGCCGGCGGTGCCGATGGAGGACAGCACGGCGGTCATGACGATGACGCACTGCTGACCGATGGTCAGGTCGATGCCGAATACCTGGGCGATGAAGATGGCGCAAACGCCCTGGTAGATCGCGGTACCGTCCATGTTGATGGTGGCGCCCAGCGGCAGCACGAAGCTGGAGACCTCACGGCGCACGCCAAGCTTCTCGGAGCACTCCATATTGATGGGCAGCGTGCCCACGGAGGATGCGGATGCGAAGGCAAACGTCATGGCGCGGACCTGGCCCTTGAAAAACGTCAGCGGGCCCATCTTCGCGATGGCCTTCACCATGCCGGAGTAGACCACCACCATGTGCAGGATCATGGCCAGGTAGGCCACCAGGATGAGCTTGAGCAGCGGCAGCAAGATGTCGGGGCCGTTGGTGGCAACCACGGGGGTGATCAGGCCGAACACACCGAACGGCGCGATGGTGATGATCATGTGCATGATCTTGATGCACACCTCGGACATGCCGTTGACGAAGTCGGCAACGGGCTGCGCCTTCTTGCCGGCGGCCAGGATGCCGAAACCGAAGAACAGCGCGATCACGATGATCTGCAGCATGCTGGCGTCGGACATGGGCTGCACGAAGTTGCTGGGGAAGATGTTGACGATGGTCTCGATGAAAGAAGGCGCGGCCTTGGCCTCATACGAAAGCTCGTCGGCGGTAAGGGTATAGCCGCCGCCAACGTTGAACACGTTCGCGATGATCAGGCCGATGACGATGGCGCATGCAGTGGTGCACAGGTAGTACGCGATGGTCTTGCCGCCGATGGCGCCGACCTTCTTGATGTCGGACAGGCTGATGACGCCGGCGATCATCGAGAAGATGACCAGCGGGACGACGATCATCTTGATAAGGTTCAAGAAGATGGTGCCCAGGGGCTTGATGTAGGTGGTGGCAATATCAGGGGCGCCCTGCAGGGCAAGTCCGGCCACAACGCCCAAGGCCAACGCTATGAAAATCCACGTGGTAAGAGAAAGACGTTTGAACCAAGGCTTGTCGGCGTTTCCCGCGGAAACCGCTTCCGTAGCCTCCTTAACGTCTGCTTTGACCTCTTGCTCAAGGTCGTTGATCTTGGACATGTGATCCCTCTCTAACTCAAAAACCCTTCCTATGCAGCCGCCGCTTGCGCGCGCTGCTGCAATTGAAGCGCCATAAGGCACAAACGCGCATTGTACCCGAAACTCTACGAAATCAGCCCAAAACAATCATCGTTTTCGGTCGCCGAAGGAAACTAGCGGCGAAGAAACCAAATCAGTACGTTTTACGGCATAAAGCTATTGGTGTTGCTGGCGGCACGGATTCGAAGCGACTTAAGCTCGCGCTAACCGCCGCGGCAAGCGAATCAGGGAGACTTGGGGCTTTCACGCGGGAATCATGCGGGCAGCCCCCTCGAAGTCGGTGATGAACTTCTCGACGCAACGAACGCCATTGGCGTGCGGGATGACGATAGCGCTGTTTGACGCAGCAACACCGAAACCCAAATATTATCGATAATATATCTTATGTTATCTTGGCTTCCCGCCCAACGTCACCAGCGCCAGCATGATCAGCATGAGCACCAATCCCGCCCAATCGAAGCCGGAAAACGCCGTGCCCAGGAACACGCAAGCACACACGCTGGCGCTGATCGGCTCGACGGCGCCCAACAAGCTGCCGGTGACCGAGCCCACGAACGCCACGCCGCGCAGATACAGACCGAACGACACGAACGTCCCCAAAAACGCCAGACCTCCGATAAGCACCAGCCAGCCGAACGCGTCCATGCTCGCAACCGCCTCGGGAGCGCCCGCGCCCATGGCAAGCTGGATGGCGTACGCGATGCCCGAGCAGACGCACGTCACCAGCATGCCGACGCTCGTGGCCGCAAAGCTGCCGAAACGGTCGAACAAGCCCGCGGCGCGCGGGGTCAGCACGTAGACCGCAACGCATACGGCGTTCAAAAGGCCCCAGAACAGACCGGCTGCCGGCAGCACCAGCGTGCCCAGGTCTCCCTGCGTGGCAATAAGCACCGTGGCCGCGAATGCGCAGATCAGACCCGCAAATTCGTTCCCCTTCGGCAAATGCCGCCCCATCACGCACGTGAACAGCATGACGAACACCGTGCTGAGCATCTGCAGCACGGTGGCGGTGCCGGCGTTGGTGAACGCGATGGTCATGGCGTACGCGAATTGGTCGACGAACAGCGCGGTGCCGAACACCAGGAAAAACAGCTTCACACGCGGTTCGCTCTTCCAAATCAGCTCGAGCATGTAGCGGCGGCGCGTCACCATCACGCCGAAGAAGAACAGCGTGGCCACCAGCGATCGCATGGCCGTGGCGAACATGGGCGTGATGCCGTAATGCGAGAACAAATGCTGGGCGCACGCACCCGATACGCCCCACAGCCCGGCGCCTGCAAGCGCGCAGGCGATGCCGACCCAAAACGTGCGGCGCCGTTCGCCTACTGGCTGCTCGGCAAGCGGCTGCCTACCCGTTGGCTGGCTGGCATCTGCTGCTTGCTTGTTGGGCTGCTTCGCTTTCGTTTTCGCCATGTAAATTAAACCTTCCCCGATGTGCGGCGGCGTATACGATAGAATATCGAAAGCGATTGTAGAGCAATACGTCGGCAGGTGCATGCGAGCGTGCGTGCGGAAACGCATGCGTACCCGCGCGTGCGTGCGTATCCGCAGGTGCACATGCATGCGCATGCGTTTTACGCCGGCGTCGAAGCGAAGGAAGTCTTATGGCTATCAAGGAACTGGTCCACGACGAAACGGTGCTGTCCACTCCCTGCGAGAAGGCAACGGCCGAGGATGCTCAGGTGGCGCAGGATTTGCTGGACACCATGGCGTCGCTCGACGAGGCCGCCTGCCTGCACGCCAACCAGATCGGCGTGACGCACAACCTGTTCGCCTATGTTG
>CALEWN010000357.1 GCA_937925385.1 uncultured Senegalimassilia sp. | reverse complement strand
CCGGTATGGGTAAGCATGGACGGGTCGACCGCCGACTTCTTCACGATGCCGCCGTTGGGTGCCACGTTGCCGTGAAGCACGCGCAGGGCGCCCACCTTGGAGAAGGGGTTGTCGTGCGTGCGGCACACCTCGCCGTCGGCGGGCTTGGTGCAGTTGGCCAGGTACTCGTCCATGGTGCCCATGACCGTGAGCGCGCTGCGGTCGAGCAGGCCCGCCTCGCCCAGCTCGTGCATAACCACCGGCACGCCGCCGACGGCGTACAGATCGATGAGCGGGCGCGGACCGGAGGGCTGCAGCTTCACCAGGTGCGGGGTGCGGGCGCTTGCGGCGTCCCAATCGTCCATGGTGATGGGGTGGCCCGCCTCCTGCGCGATGGCGGTAAGGTGCAGCACCGTGTTTGTGGAACCGCCGAAGGCCATATCGCATTCCATGGCGTTATGGATGGCGGCCTCGGTGATGATGTCCTTGATGCAGATGCCCTTCTCAAGAAGCTCCATGACCTTCATGCCGGCATGCTTGGCCAGGCGCAGGCGCTCGGAGTATACGGCGGGGATGGTGCCGTTGCCGGGAAGTGCGATGCCTAAGGCCTCGCACAGGCAGTTCATGGAGTTGGCGGTGAACATGCCGGAGCAGGAACCGCACGTGGGGCAGGCGGTGTCCTCGAAGTACTTGAGCTCCTCTTCGGTCATGGTGCCCGCCGCAACCTGGCCGGCGCCGTCGAAGAGCGTGTTCAGGTCGGTGGTGGTGCCCTGCGAGCAGCCGGGCTGGTGGCCGGGAAGCATGGGGCCGCCGGAGACGAACACCGTGGGGATGTTCACGCGCAGCGCGCCGAGCAGCATGCCGGGGACGATCTTGTCACAGTTCGGGATGCACACGGCCGCATCGAAGGCGTGGCCCTGCACGGCGCACTCGAAGCTGTCGGCGATGGCCTCGCGCGACACGAGCGAGTAGTGCATGCCGTCGTGGTTCATGGCGATGCCGTCGCACACGCCGATGGTGGAGATCTCGAACGGGACGCCGCCGGCCATGTAAATGCCGGCCTTCACGGCTTCGCAGATCTTATCAAGGTTGTTGTGACCGGGGATGATGTCGTTGCGGGAGTTGAACACCGCGACAAGCGGGCGCTTCAGCTCCTCGTCGGTCAGGCCGTCGGCCTTGAGCAGGCTGCGGTGAGGGGCGCGCGGAATGCCGCATCTGACGGCGTCGCTGCGAAGTTGCATGCCAATCCTTCTTCCTTCTTCTGCCCTTTTGGGGCATAAAAAATCCTGCTGCAAGCAACCTGCACCAGGACCTCAAAAGAGAAGGCATATACGCAAACGCATATGCGACGCATAACGGAGTCACCGGTTCAGATTACTTGCATCGGCCTTAGGCGAATGTTACTCGCTTAAGAACCGCGCGTTCGTCGGAACTGCTCGGAGGGGTTTTCGAGCCCGCCCACCACCGGCTTGCAGCAACCGCCGGCTTTCTTGGAGATGGGTTCGTCTCTACTATCCTCGTCAAAGCATTTCGTTTATGAACTTGTTGGCGTAAGTATACTCTTCGATGAAAGGTTGGCAACTATTTTCTCACGAAATGTTCGAATTAGCCGTAGCGGCGGCCGCTTGGCGCGTGAGAACATTCCCCTTGAGCGATAACGCCCACCATCGCGAAGCGGACAGATCGTTCGCTTCCGGCCCGAAATGGAGGAAAGGCATGGATTACCGTCAGCTTACCATCAGCCCCGAGGCGCGCATCGCGCCGAACGCTACCATCATCGGCAAGGTTTCGCTTGCAAAGGACGTCACCGTGTTCGCCGGCGCCAGCTTGCGCGGCGACTACGGTTCGCGCATCGAGGTGGGCGAAGGGTCGAACATCCAGGAAGGCGTTTGCGTGCACGTGGGCGCGACAACCCCGACCGTTATCGGGCGGGGCTGCACGGTCGGCCACGGCGCCATCGTGCACGGCTGCACCATCGGCGACAACGTGCTGGTGGGCATGGGGTCGATCGTGATGGATAATGCGCAGGTGGGCGACAACTGCATCATCGGCGCCGGCGCGCTGGTGACGGGCGGCACGCAGATTCCGGCTGGCTCGCTCGTTATCGGCAGCCCGGCGAAGGTCAAGCGCACGCTGACCGACCAGGAGATCGCCGCGAACCGCGTGGATGCGCAGGAGTACGTGGAGATCGGCAAGGACTTGGTGGCGCAGGGGCTCATGCACCCCGGCGATGCGCTGCCGAGCGATTCCATGACGATCGCCCTGTAAATCCGACTTGATAGCGAAAAGCCCGGGAACGTTCCCGGGCATTTTCATGGGCTGGCGGCGACGCGCCTTGCCCTGCAGCATGCGCGAACGCACCTCCGTCCCTTGTTCGCGCGAACAAGGGACGGAGGTGCGTTCGCGGTGGAGGACCGGACGCCCCAGCACGCCTTCTCGGCCCGCCCCGCTTTTGCGGTTACCAGTTTACACCGGCTTTCGTGCCGTGAGCACCCTTG
This sequence comes from uncultured Senegalimassilia sp., assembly GCA_937925385.1. Taxonomy (GTDB): domain Bacteria; phylum Actinomycetota; class Coriobacteriia; order Coriobacteriales; family Eggerthellaceae; genus Senegalimassilia. The sequence continues at coordinate 1,084 of CALEWN010000357.1, read as the reverse complement.
GACGTCCCGCAAGGTCATCCACGATGCGCACGTGCGCGAACCCTGCTTGCCTCGCAAGGTCGGCGGCTTGGACCAGACGCGTTTCGTGCAGTTCGAACGCGAGGCCCCCGCCGGGACGGAGCGCCGTCATGGTCCACGGGAGCAGGCGGCGAAGGATGTCGTTGCCGTCCGCGCCGCCGTCCAAGGCGAGCGCAGGCTCGAAATCGGCCACTTCCCTCGGAATCTCGGCCAACACAGCCGTTGGGACGTAGGGCGGATTGGACACCACAAGGTCCAAACGCCCGAGCGCAGCTGCCGGCACGCCTGCGCCCAAATCGCATTGCTCGATGCGCACGCGATCGGAAAGCCCTAAGTCATGGGCGTTTTCCTTGGCAAGCGACACGGCCTTGGGCGAGATGTCCGTGGCGATGAGGCGGGCATCAGGGCGCTCATAGGCGATGGAGCACGCGATGCAGCCCGAGCCCGTGCAGATATCCGCGACGAGCAGCGGTCGCGGCTTCGCGGGAGCCGCCGAAACGTCGGCGCGATCGCCGTCGGCGTGCTGGCCGTTAAGGTACTCGCTGATGACCCGCTTCGATTGTTGAAGCGCCGCAGGGTCGTCGGACTCCTCGGCCTGCGCCGCCTCGGCGGCTGCGGCCTCGGCGGCGATGATCACGTCGCCCTCCCATGCGTCGATGGTGCTATCGAGCGCAACGCGCTTCTTCGCCGGCGGCAGCAGGGCAAGCGCCTCGCTCACGAGCACCTCGGTCTCGGGGCGCGGGATGAGCACGCCGGGGCGCACCTTCACCGTGATATGGCGAAACGCCGCCTCGCCAGTGATGTATTGCAACGGCTCTCCCCTGCCGCGGCGCGTCACGAACCCGCGCAGCTTGTCGCGTTCGTCCATGGAAAGCGGGCGATCGAAGTTCACGTACAGCTCGATGCGCGACAGCCTGCACGCTTCCGACAACAGCCATTCGGCGGACAGGCGCGGATTCTCGTCGCCTTTGCCCTCCAAATAGCCGACGGTCCAATCGAGCGCGGCCTTAACGGTCCAGATGTCGGTCATGCTTGAAACCTTCCTGTATGCGAAACGCTGCGGCTC
>CALEWN010000356.1 GCA_937925385.1 uncultured Senegalimassilia sp. | reverse complement strand
CAACCTGACGCGCGACCAAGATCGAGGGGTGTACGGTTTCGATGTCTAGTTTCTTCTATTTCCTCAAAGAGTCGCTGACCGGCTTCACGCGCAACCTTTCCACTGCGCTCGGCTCCATCGTCACCATCTTCCTGTCGTTGCTCATCATCGGCATCTTTCTGGTGGGCGGTTCGGTGGTCAACAACGTGGTGAAGTCCGTGGAGCAGGAAGTCAACATCACGGTCTGGATCGCCGATAGCGCATCCAGCTCGGATGTGCAGTCGCTGCAATCCGATATCAAGTCCATGTCGTCGGTGGCCAACGTCACCTACACCGATAAGGATCAGGCGCTGGAGAACTTCAAGTCGTCTTCCAGCTCCGATATCGCCGAGTCCCTTGACGGTCAGAATCCGTTGCCGGCTTCCATCGATGTCGAGCTGTCCGACCCGAAGATGGTCGAGGATGTCGCCGCTCAGATCGAGTCGAACAACACGTTCCAGAAGATCTGCGACAATCCCTCCAACCCCTCCGATTCGCTGCGTTACGGTGAGAAGACGGTCGACCGCCTGTTCCAGCTGACCAGCTATGTGCGCGTCATCGGCGTTGCGCTTGTGGGCCTGCTCATCTTCATCGCGTTGGTGTTCATCAACAACACCATCCGCTTGGCCATTCTGGCGCGCCGCAAGGAAATCGCCATCATGCGTCTGGTGGGCGCCTCCAACGGGTTCATCCGAGGGCCGTTCCTGATGGAGGGCGCGCTGCACGCCATCGTCGGCGCGGCGCTTGCCATCGGCACCCTCGAGGTCCTGCGCAATGTGGCCATGCCTAAGCTGCAGGATGCGCTCACGTGGCTGCCCATCGACCTTTCTGCTGGCACGTTCGCTATGTTCTATGTGATGCTCGCGGTGTTCGGCCTGGTCATCGGCCTAATCGGCTCGGCATTCGCCATGCGTCGTTATCTGAAGGTGTAGCGCTTGAGGAGCATGCATGCCAAGGCATACCGATAAACTTGCCAACATGGCGGCGTCCGCGCGCAAGGCGCGGGCCCGCAACATAAAGCTTGCGAAGCTGTTCAGCTTGGTCATCGTCGTAGCCGCCGCATTTGTCGGCGGCTTCGCCGTTCGCGGAGACGTGGAGCTGCTCGACGCCTTGGGCCTCACGCAGCTCACCGGCACCCAGGATGCGAAGGCGAAGGCCGCGCAAACGCAGCAGACCTACAACTCGCTTTCGGCTCGCGTAGGCGAGGTTGAGACCATCGTGAACAAGGACAGCCTTGATTCCTATGATCTTGACACAGCCACCACTAAGATGCTTGATGCGTTCGCCGTTTCCACGCAGGACCCGTATCTGCGCTATTACGATTCCAGCCGTTTCGCTGCTTTATCCTCCACCTCCGACGCTGCCGATAACGGCGGCGGTATCGGCGTGCTGTTCAACGAGTACAACGGAAGCGCCTATGCGGTGGACGTGTTCGAGGGCTCTCCTGCCCAGATGGCCGACGTGCAGGCTAACGACGTCGTGGTTTCCATCGACGGCGATCGCAGCCACGCCTGGAGCGCTTCCGAAGTCACCCAGGCGATCAAGCGCGACCAGGGCTCGCAGGTGGTCATTACCTGGAGGCGCGGCTCTTCCCTTGACGACACCAAGGGCACCGAGTTCACCACCACGCTCACCGTTACCGACCAAACGGTGAAAAACGTCACCACCGAGCTCACCAACAACGTCGGCTATATCCAGCTCAAGCAGATCACGCAGAACTCCGCTCAGCTCGTGCGGCAGGCTATCGTCGATCTGGATTCGAAGGGGGCGCAATCCTTCGTTTTGGACTTGCGCGATAACCCGGGCGGTTACCTGACGCAAGCCGTGGATATTTCTAGCTACTTCATTAAAAGCGGAACCATCGTGCGCATCACCACGAAAAGCACGGATGAGACCACGAAAAACGCAACGGGTGAATTCCTTACCGATAAACCGCTTGTCGTGCTGGTCAACGGGAACACCTCGTCCTCGGCCGAGGTCATTGCCGCTTCGTTGAAGGACAACGAGCGCGCAACCCTTGTGGGCACCACCACGCTCGGCAAGGGCTCTGTGCAGGTTACCCATGAGCTTACGTTCGGCGGTGCGCTGCGCTATACCGCTGCGTACTACAAAAGCCCGCTCGATCACGACATCGACGGTTTGGGCATCAATCCGGACATCTCCATCGGCCGCACCGATGATGACGACAATCAGAAGTCGTTGGCCATGGAAACCGCGCAATCCATGGTGCGTGAGTAGATGGGTCGCACGCGCAAGCACACGCGGCGCCGTCCGCGACCCAATCCTAGCGGCGTACTGGTGGTCCATGCGGGATCGTTTGGTTTCGTCAGGACGGCGGAGGGGGAGTACTTCATCCCGGAATCGAAGATGGCGGGGGCGTTTGATGGCGACCTCGTGGAAGTCGCGCCGCTTCCCGCGCGCGGGGCTTCCGGCGGCTCCCACTCCGATCGGCCTGCTGCGCGCGTGCTGCGCGTCATCGATCGGGCGCACGATACCGTGGTGGGACGCTATGAGGTCGCCGAGCCTTTCGGCGTGGTGGTCCCCGAAGACCGCAACATCCCGTATGACATCTTCACCATGCGCGCCGATTTCCCCGATATCCCGGATGGGGCGCTTGTGCGCGTTCGCATGACGGCGTATCCGTCGCGCCACGAGGCGGCGTGCGGCGTCATCGAGGAAGTACTCGGCATGGCCGACGAGGCCACGGTGTCAGTGGAGTCCATCATCGCGCGCGCTAAACTTGAGACCGCGTTCTCGGAAGGCGCCTTGGCCCAAGCGCAAGCGGCGGTCCTCGATGAAGTAGGTGCCCTTGCTGCCGGCTATCGGGATATCCGCGATCGCATGGTGTTCACCATCGATCCGGCCGATGCGCGGGATTTCGACGATGCCCTTTCCCTGGAGCCTGCGGATGACTTCCTGAAGCACGGCGCCGTATGGCGTTTGGGCATCCATATCGCCGACGTGTCGCATTATGTGGAATGGAACAGCTCGCTTGACCTTGATGCGCGTCGCCGCGCCACGAGCGTCTACCTGGTCGATCGCGTCATCCCTATGCTGCCCGAGCAGCTTTCCAACGGATTGTGCTCGCTCAATCCCGGCGAAACCCGCAGGTGCATGACATGCGATGTGTATCTTGACGAGGACTGGAAGCCTGTCGGCTACGACCTGTATCCGGCGCTCATGCGCTCATGCGCCCGTCTTGCATACGGCCAGGTGCTTCGCGCGCTGCAGGGTGCGCCGCTTGGGGCTTGCGGCACGGTGAGGGGGTTGAAAGGCTGTGCGCCGGAACAGGGCATCGACAATG
>CALEWN010000355.1 GCA_937925385.1 uncultured Senegalimassilia sp. | reverse complement strand
GTGGGCCGGGCGGTGCCGTTCAGCACCGGCCACAGGGCATCAAACAGCGGGCGGGTGTACTCCCACCCGGCCAGCGCGGCCACATGGTCGGGCATGTTGCGCAAATCGTAGGGGTTGCGCAGCGCAACTAAGATCATCGGCAGGCCGGTGGCGGCCAGGGCCTTAGCCAGGCGCAGCTGGCCTTGCAGGATATGACCGTTGTAGGTGCCCAGCACGATGCAGCTGTGAGCCGCAGCCTGGGATACGACCTCGGCAATTTCAGCGTCGCCGGGGTCTTTGTCGGTAACCAGCGCGGTGCCTTTGTCCGCGTGGCGGCGCATTTCTTCGGGAAAAGTGAAGCCGCTGGATTCGGCGTTGGAGGCAATGGTGCTGCGGTAGTCGGCGCAGCCCAGGAACAAGGGGTTGTCGCCCAGGGCAGGCATGCCGCCCTGGGGCAGGTGTACGGCGGTGATGGACGCGGCGCGCACTTCCTCGGCGCGGGCGCGGCAAGCGGCTTCATCGCCCAGCGTTTTGGGCTGCATGGCAGCGCACTGGGCCTTGGCCTCCAGCAGGCGCTGCACGCTGACGTCCAGTTCGGCCAGGTCCAGCTCGCCGTTTTCGGCGGCACGGCGGGCATTTTGCATTGCTTCGGCGGCCAGGGCGGGTGTCTGGGAGACGAACACCAGGTCGACACCGGCTTTCATGGCAGCCAGCACGCCGTTGACCGTGCCGTAGAACTTTTTGATGGCGTCCATCTCCATGCAGTCGGAAATGATGATGCCGCCAAAGCCCAGCTTTTCCCGCAGGAGGCCCGTCATGATGCGGCGGGACATGGTGGCGGGGATGTGCTCCGGCTCGATCTGCGGAAAGAGGATGTGGGTGGTCATCACGGCGGGTGCACCAGCTTCGATGCCCGCAATAAACGGTTTCAGTTCCCGCTGCATCAGCTCGTCAAAGCTGCGGTCGATGCAGGGCAGACCAAGGTGGGAATCCACCGCCGTATCGCCATGGCCGGGGAAATGCTTGAGCGAGCAGTAGACGCCGCCGTCCAGCAGGCCGCGCACCATCTGGCTGCCGTATTCGGCCACACGCTCCGGCGTATCGCCGTAGCTGCGCACGCCGATGACCGGGTTGTCCGGGTTGCAGTTGATGTCCATGACCGGGGCCAGATTGAAATCCACGCCGCAGCTGCGCAGTTCCTGGGCGGTCAGCAGGCCCATATCGTAGGCGTTGCGGGGGTTGCCGGTGGCGGCTACCGCCATGGCGCCGGGGATGTTGACCTCACTCTCCGGCAGGCGGGTTACAACGCCGCCCTCCTGGTCGATGGTGATAAAGGGCGTCACGCCGGTTTCTTCCTCCACCACTTTGCGCAGGGTGGCGCAGAGCTTTTTCAGCTGGGGGCCATCCTGGATATTGCGGCGGAAAAGGATGATGTTGCCGACCTTATATTCTTTGATAAGCCGCAGAAATTCTTCCGGCGGCTCTAACCCCTGAAAGCCCGCGGCCAATCGCTGGCCCAGTTTTTCCTGCAGGGTCATTTCTTGCAATGTACGCATAAAAGCACCTCGTCAATACAGGTGGTAGGCCGCTTTGCGGGCGGCAAAGGCGGCTTCGTCCGGGGCCTGGGCTTTGATAAGCTCCGCCGCCGTCCAGTCCGGGCGTTCCAGTTCCCGATGGCCTGCCAGCAGGCTGATAAAGGGGCGGCCTCCCTCGGTATGCGGGGGCAGCAGGGCGAAGTCATTGGGGCAGGTATCCCGGATGAGTTCCAGCAGGGTCAGGCCTGCCGAAAGCGGGCGCACGGCATCGGCATCCAGCACGTGCAGGTGCACACCGCCGCACAATTGGCCCTGATGTTTGGAGAACGTCGGGGTAAAATAGTACGGCGTAGCGCAGATACCTGGCAGGCCGCGGGCGTTAAAAGCCGCCGCCAGCGCCTCGGCATCATGGATATAGGGCGCACCGATGACGGCGAAGGGAGCGGCGGTGCCGCGGCCCTCGGAGACATTGGTGCCCTCAAACAGGCAGGTGCCTACGTAGAGCAGAGCCGTTTCGTAGTTGGGGATGTTGGGGCTGGGCATGATCCACGGCGTGCCCCAGGCCGGGGCGCTTTGGCCGCGCTGCCAGCCGGTGCAGGGTACGACGGTAAGGTCGCAGCCAAAGTGCTGCTCGGCGTTGACCATTTGGGCAAACTCGCCGATGGTCAGGGCGTAGCGAGTGGGAAGCGGATAGCAGCCCACAAAGCTCTCCATACCGGGGCGCAAAGTTGTACCCTCGATGATCTCTCCGCCCAGCGGGTCGGGGCGGTCCAGCACCACCAGCCGCTTGCCCGCCCCGGCGCAATCCTCGATGAGGTAGGCCAGCGTGGAGAGGAAGGTGTAGTACCGGCTGCCTACATCCTGTATATCATACACCAACACATCAAAAGTTTCCAGCATGGCGGGGGTCAGCCGCTTGGAGTCTTTGCCATAGAGGCTGAACACCGGCAGGCCTGTGGCGGCGTCGGTATACTGGGGGATGAACGCCCCTGCCGCGCCGTCGCCCCGCACACCATGTTCGGGGCCAAGCAGGACACGCAGGTCAGCGGCCTGCTGCAAGGCGGCAATGGTGGAGCGGCCGTCACTTGTGCGACCCGTGGGCGTAGTGACCAGACCCACGCGGGCATCTTTAAACAGATGTTTATACTCTCCCAGTCTGTCCGCGCCGCAGCGCAGGGCGGGCATCAGCCCACCACCCGGGCGATATAGCCGTCTTTTTCCGTCAGGCGTTTTTCGGCTTCCTCGGCGGTGCAGCCACACAGCAGCATGACGATAGCGATCTTGGGATGATAGCCGCACTGCTCCAACGCAGCGGTAGCGGCGGCTTCGTCGCACTCGGCAGCCGCGCAGACGATGGACACGCAGCGGCGGATCAGCTTCTCGTTGGAGGGCTTGACGTCTACCATCAGGTTGCCGTACACCTTGCCCAGGCGGATCATCGTGCAGGTGGAGAGCATGTTCAGCACCATTTTCTGGGCTGTGCCGCTTTTCATGCGGGTGGAGCCGGTCACGACCTCGGGGCCGGGCATCGGTGCGATGCCCACCTCGGCCAGAGTGTCGATCTCGCTGCCGGGGCAGCAGGTCACACCGATGGTCACACCGCCCAGGGACTTGGCGTACTCCATAGCGCCGATGACATAGGGCGTGCGGCCGCTGGCGGCGATGCCCACCAGCACGCCGGTGGCGATGCGGTCCTGCCGGTTGATACGGCGCACGTGCGCCGACATATCGAAGTTAGCCACGTTTCGCCGCCCCCTTATGACCGATGAGGTGGATGATCATGATGAACACGAGCGACATGGCCAGCAGCAGCAGGGCCAGCGACCACAGCACGTCGTTGTAGACCGTTCCCATGGCCTCGTTGCCCATGCCCATGGTCAGCACGCTGGTCAGCGTGGAAGCGGGCGTGAACAGGCCGGAGGGCATCTGGATGGCGTTGCCGATGACCATCTGCACCGCCAGAGCCTCGCCGAAGGCGCGCGTCATGCCCAAGATGACCGCCGTCATCAGCGACGGGGCCGCGCTTTTGAGCACCACGTTCCAAATGGTCTGCCAGCGCGTGCAACCCAGCGCGTAGCTGCCCTCGCGATACTCGTGCGGTACGGCTGCCAGCGCATCGATAGACAGGCTGGTGATGGTCGGCAAGACCATGATGGCCAGCACCACGGCGCTCGAGAAGATGCCGAAGCCGGTGATGGTCTGCCCCATGGCGCCCGCCGCGTCGCGCACCCACGCCACGATGATGGTCAGGCCGATAAGGCCGTAGACCACCGACGGGATGCCCACCAAAAGCTCAAGGAGCGGCTGGAACACGCGGCGCCCGAAGCGCGGGGCAACCTCCACCACGAAGATGGCGCTGCCGAACGCGATGGGCAGCGCGAACAACGTGGACAGCAGCGTGACGGAGAACGAGCCCGCGATCATGGGAAGCGCGCCCACCGTGGGCATGCCGTTCGCGTCCTCCTGGTGCGGGTTCCATGTGGTCCCCGTCAAAAACGAACCGAGGTCGATCCCGTCAGCGGTAAACGTTGCGATACCGCGTCCGGCGACCATGGCGACAAGCGTGACGACAAGAAGCGCCACGAGCGCAATGCACGCGCCCGTGACGCCCTGACCGACCCGCTCGACGCGTGCTTTCGCCATTAAGGCCATATGCGCGCGTCTCCTTTCGAAACTAGTTGACTCGATGCGGGTATGGCGAACCTACTTGTTGGAAACCTTGCCGGAAGCGTCCTTCTCCACCTTCATGCCGGACATGGGGATGTAGCCCTGCTGCTCCACCAAGCCGCCCTGCACCTCGTCGCCCATCATGTACTCGAGGAACGCCTTCGTGGCCTCGTCGGGATCGGCGGCGGTGTACATGTGCTCGTAGGACCAGATCTTCCAAGCGTTGTCCTCGACGTTCTTCGCGTCCGGCTCCACGCCGTCGACCTTGAGGGCCTTGAAGCTGCTGTCGAAATAGGAGAAGGCCACATAGGAGATGGCGCCGGGGGTGCTGGCGACCATCTTGGCGGCAGTACCCGAGGAATCCTGCTCCTGCGGCTTGAAGGAATCGGGCACCTTCGTGCCGGCCAGGACGACTTCCTCGAACGTGGCGCGCGTACCGGAGCCGGAAGCGCGGTTGATGACCGTGATCGGGGCGTCGGCGCCGCCGACCTCGCTCCAGTTGGTGATCTCGCCCGTGAAGATCCTCTTCAGGTCCTCGAGCTTGATGTCGTCGATGGTCACGTCGGCGTTGACGATGGGGCCCATACCGACGATGCACACCTTGTTATCGGCGATCTTGGAGATGTCGGAGGAATCCTTCAGCTTGGACTCGGCGAACACGTCGGAGTTGCCGATCTGCACCGCGCCCTGGGCGATCTGCGTGACGCCCTGACCGGAACCGCCGCCCTGGACGGTGATCTGGACGCCGGGGTTCTCCTCCATGAACTGCTCCGCGGCCGCCTCGCACAGCGGCTGCAGCGCGGTGGATCCCACCGCCGTGATGGTACCGGAAAGCGCCTTCTTGCCGGAGGCAGCGTTACCGGACTCGGAGGAGGCGCCGTTGGAACCCGAGCAACCTGCCAAACCGAAACCGGCGACGGCCAACGCGGACATGCCGGCGATGCCGATGAAGCTGCGGCGGCTGATGTAAGAACCCTGCATAGTACGTGTACTCCCTTCGGATGTTTTCCCAAGCAAAACAAGCTTGCAGGTGAGGATGGTACGCGTCCCATCGCAAAGCGCACCGCCGCAACCGCGGTCCATGACCGAAGCGTGACAGGGTTTTACGCGCGGTTTACAAGCCAGGCCGCGCCGCTTTTACAAACCGCCCGCTTCGCTGCAAGCGCTTTACCTGCGCCTGTCGCACGGATAAGGCGAGGAGCGGGCGGCTTGCGAAAACCCGCGCGCCCGCAGGCGAAACGAGGCGGGTGTACCCAGGCGAAAAGGCGGTATCATCGCCATCGAAACGAACGGGCACATCCCCTTCGATACGCGAAAAGGCCGAGGGCTCCGGAAGCATCTGCCTCCGGAGCCCTCGGCCCATCTGAATGCGAAACTCGATTATTGCCTGGTTAGCGGCGCAATGGCGCGCAACACGGCATCCTTCGCCGGCGTAGCGTCATCGCCGCTTGCCATGGTGAAGATGAGCGACCCGGCGAAACCGACGTCGACGACCTCGGTGAACCACAAACGCGGGTCCGCCTCCACCGCGCCCACCCGGCGCGCCGCGGCAAGCGCCGCCTGCTCGATGCGCCGCGCCCTCTCGTCAAGGTCCTCGCCGCCGCCTTCCACCACCAGGGAAAGCGTCACCTTGCCCGTGGGCGGCAAATGAATGAGCGACGTTTTGTTGATGATGGAGTTGGGGATGACCACCGTCTCGCCCTTGGAGTTGGTGATGGTGGTATGGCGCCAGTTCACGTCCTTCACAACGCCCGAAGCGCCGCCGACCGAGATGTTGTCACCCGGCGAGACGATGCGCAGCAAGCTGACCTGCACGCCGCCGATCAGGTTGGAGATGGTGTCCTGGAAGCCCAGCGAGATGGCGATGCCTCCGATGCCCAGCGCCGTGATGGCGGCCGACACATCCACGCCGAAGCATGTGGACAGCACCACCGATCCGCCCACCACCCACACGATGGCGCGCCCGATGTTGATGAAGATAGACGACGAGGGAAGCTCGTCGGAATAGTTGAGCACGCGGCGCAGGAACTTCGTGAGCAGATGCCCCACCACCGCCGTAATCACGATGATGACTACGGCGGTTATGAGCGTGCCCAGCCAAGCGTTGCCCACCGCCGATATGATGCCGTGTTCGAAATCCTCCATAAGGAAAAGCCCTTCCGCGGGATGACCCGCTTCAAACCGCGGGACCGCGCCCGAACCGGGACGCGGCCCCGCAAGAACCGTTATTCCACCGTGCCGTACACCTGGCCCCAGGCATGCCCGCCGATAGCCGAGTTCAGCTGATCGCACAGGCGCTGGCGCGTGTAGGCGCCCGGCGGCAGCAAGGCGATGATCTCGTTAAGGTCGTCGGGCAGGTCGAACGACTCGGCCGCCACGACCACATCGAGCCGCCGCACGAACTTCCCGCCGTCGGCGAACACCGAATCGACGACGCGCTGCAACTGCCCGTAATGCTCGCTGCGGCGCGCGTTCGTCGCAAGCTTCGCCATAACGGCTACGCCTCCACGTCGGGGCGATGCGCGTCGAGGCCGTCCGTGGCCGCGACCAGCGCACCGGCATAAGCGGGCGTGGCCTGGCCGGTGGCGCGGAGGAACTGCGCGCCTGCCGCGCGAAGGTGCTGTGCCGCCTCCATCATGACATCGGGGCGATGGTACGGGTTTTCCGGCGTCGCCTGGCGCTGACGGGGGTCGTGTCGCACGACGTCAAGCTGCGAAAGCACGGGCAGGGGCAGTTTCGCCGCCTGCTGCGCAAGCTCGCAGGCGCGCTCGACGGGAGCCTGCGTGCAAAAGCCGGCCACGCTCGCCTCGAACTCGGCCATGACGTCAAGCGCCTCATCGAAGCCGTGCCGGCCGTCCGCCAGCATGCCGCCGGCACCCACGTTCACGGAGGCGAGCACGGGCAGGCCGCTGACCTGGCGCAGGCCCATAAGCGCGCATTTCAGGTCGCTCGGATTGGAGAACCCGTTCAAGAAGAAGCCGTCAAGGGAAAGGCCCTCGAAGGCGCGCGCCGCGCGGGCGTACTGGTCGCGGTTCTCGTTGAGCGACGCCTTGCTGGACGCGTCGAGCGGCAGACCGCACGGCCCAAGCTCCACCAGCACATGCTGGGGACGCAGCTTCGCAGCGCACGCGACGGCGGCGCGGGCGAGCTCGGGCAGGCGCTCGGCCATGCCCCGATGCGCCAAGCGTGCCGGGGTCATACCCGCCGTTTCGGTAACGAGGCACTGCACGCCTGCCAAAAGGTTCAAACGAAGAGCGTCCTCGACGGCCTCCGGCTCCATAAGCGTGGCGTATTCCACATCGCCATCGAATTCGAACCCCTGGCGCGCGAGCACGGGGGCGATGGGGCTGGACAGCACGAGCATATCGCGGTGGAACCGCAGCTGGATATCAGGCATGGATGTTTCCATTCGACCTGAACATGATACCAAAGGCCCCGAGGGGCCAGGCAAAGGGGCATCGCAGGCACACAAGCGCACCCTCACATCTTCGCTCGATAAGGTTACAGAAAGAGAACATGTGCTTTCATCAGGGAAAACTCAAGCAATCCTGCCCCTTCGCACCCGCTTGGCAACGAAAAGGTAACGGCATGTCCTGGGCTTTCACAATCCGTTCACGAGCGCATCATCCCAAAGCCACTCCCATGACACGCCCGCTTCAACATCGGTCGCTATAGTAAGCCTTGCAAGCGGGACATCCCCTTTCCACCGCTTGCCTGCTCCCCATAGCAGATCGCGATGCTAAAGCATCGTTCCTCCCCTCCTTTCGGGCCGCAAGTTTCCCCCTTTTCGCTTGCGGCCCATCCCCTTTTTCAAGCCGAATGCACTAAAGCACGTATCCCAACCGGAACGAACCGCCCGGCAAACAACTCCACAGTAACGCGCAAATCCTCCTACAAGCGTGCGGCCGCGCTACGATCGGGATATGCCATGGGCCCGATACGCGAAGTATCAAATCCAATTTACCGGACAG
>CALEWN010000354.1 GCA_937925385.1 uncultured Senegalimassilia sp. | reverse complement strand
CCTACCCGCCAGAGTCTGCATTGCATCTATAAGCATTCGATATGACGCCTAAAAATGCAACAGATTGAATATAGGAGGCCCGAGATGGGCTTGAAGATAGCGGTGATCGCAGGCGGCGTGTTCGAGGCGGAGCGCTCGCTTGCCGCGGCGGACGACGTGATGGCGGCTCTGAAGGAGGCCGAGCACGAGCCCGAGCTGTTCCAGGCCGACGGCTCCCTTATCGACGACCTGCTGCGTGCGCGGCCCGACGCGGCCATCAGCTGCCTGCGCGGCGGCGACGGCGAATCCGGCGACATCCAAGACGCGCTTTCCGCGATCGGCCTGCCGTGCGTGGGCAGCAGCGCGGCGGTGTGCCGTCTCGCCTACGACAAGGCGGCGCTCGCCGAGGCGCTTCAGGCGTACCACAACCTTACGGAGGACGTGGTCACGGCAACGGTGCCGCAAACGCTGACGTTCTCGCGCCGCGCCTTCGAGCTCTGGGGCATGGAAGCGATGCTTCCCCAGGTGGAAAGCCGCTTCCCCGACAGCTTCCCGCTGTGCGTGAAGCCCGCGTCCGGCAGTTCCGCCCACGGCGTGTCGCGCATCGAGGACGCCGAGCAGCTGGCAGAAGCGCTGCGCGAGGCGTTGAAGATCTGCGAGCGGGCGCTCGTGCAGCCGTGGGTCGAGGGCGTGCAGCTGAGCGTGCCCGTCATCGGCACGGGCTGGAACGCCTTCGCGCTGCCCCCGGTGGAGATCGTGGCGAAGGAGGGCTGGTACGACGCCGCGGCGCGACAGGCCTCTGACGCGGTCGAGCTGCATGTTCCCGTGCGTAATGAGTCGCTGTCCCCGAGCGAAGCCGATGCTCAGGCCATCCGTGCCGAGATCGAGCGCGCGGTGCTCGAAACCTACCGCGCCCTGGGCATGCGCGACTGCGGCTGCATCGACCTGATCTGGGACGGTGCGCAGGCCATCATCTTGGAGGCCGTGGCGAACCCCTGCTTCTCCGCTGAAGCCCCGTTCGCCCAGGCGGCCAAGGCGGCGGGCCTTACGTTGCCCAACCTTCTCAACGAGCTGGTCGAAAGCGCGCTGGACGCGTAAAACGGCCGATAACGGGGGCCTTTCGGGCCCCCGAGCTTTATCCTGGCGCCTCGCAATCTAACAAGAAGGCAACCTTTTTCTGCAGGTATTGGAAAGTCGGCGAGTCCTTGTTGGCTTGCTCGTATAATGGCAGCACAGATGATCGTCCCGCATATTTAGGAGGCCGTGATGAGCAACAAACTTGGTATCTTTCTCGCAGGTGGAGCCGTTGGTGCCGTGGCGGCTTTGCTGTGCGCTCCCCGCACGGGCCAGGAAGCCCGCACCATGGTGGCGGAAAAGGTGAACGAGGCCTGGGGCCAGGCGCAGAACATCAGCGCCGACGCTGGCGTGAACGCTCAGCAGGTGTACCAGAGCGCTGCCGCCCGTGGCCAGGAGGTCGTGTCCACGGTGCAGGCAAAGGGCCAGGAAGTGGCCGGTCAGGCCGCTGCCCGCGTGCAGGAGGTGGCCAGCAACCTGAAGCCGTCCTTCACCCAGGACAACGACGAGCTGCGCGACAAGATCGAGGCTGCGCGCCAGCGCATCGCTTCCCAGGTGGCCAAGAACGCCGAAGAAGCAGGCCAGGCAACCGAAGAGGCCGTCGAGGCCGTGGTCGAGGCTGTCGAGCCCGTTGCGGAGGAGACTGCCGAAACGCCTGATCAGGCCGAGGAGCCGAAGGCCGAATAGCATCCGATTCAAATCATGATACCGAAGCGGCGTGTCCGGCCCTAGGCAGGTTTCGGCGCGCCGCTTCATGCTGCATAAGGGGATTTCCATGGCGAGCAAACTCATCACCACCCACGAGCTGACCGGCACGCGCGTGCTGGGCGGCAAGAAGGGCACGAAGCGCATCGGCAAGATCCGCCGCTTCGTGTTCCATCCGAAGGAGAAACGCGTCATCGGTTTCGTGGTGAAGCGTCCCGACCTGCTATGGATGTTCCATCGCGCCGACGTGTTCGTGCCCATCGACGGCTACGACCTGGTGGACGGCCGCGTCATCATCCGCCCCGATGCAGCCGCAAGCGGCAAGGCATATTGCAAGAAAGAAGGCCTGAACTGGGATGACTGCGTGCTGTGGGTGGGTCTTCCCGTCATGAGCGAGGACGGCGAGTCCTACGGCATCGTTGGCAACGTCACGTTCAACCGCATCACGGGCACCGTGGATTGCTTCGAAACCGACAACGGCGCAACATCGAACGCGCTTCTGGGCAAGCGTACCATCCCCGCCGACATGGTGCGCGGCTTCAAGCGCGGCATGGGCGCCGCGCTGGCCAACATGGGTGCCAAGGGCGTGGAGGGCGAAGAGGTGCAGCTCGGCGCCATGCTCGTCTCTTCCCAGGTGGCCGAGCTGAACAGCGAAGGCGGCGTGGCCGAGAAGGCCGGCGCTGCAACCGCCGTCGCCGTTGACAAGGTGCATACCACCGTCGACAAGGCGAAACCCGTGGTCAGCAAGGCCGCCGCAGCAACCGGCGAGGCGGTCAACAAGGGCGCGTACGCCACGGGCAAGCAGATCAGCAAGTCCAAGCACATGTTCCAGGACTTCAAAGCTGAATACGACAAGGCCGTGGCCCCGTCAGACGGGCAGAAGAAGGCGGCTTCCGCAAGCAAGGCATCTTCTTCGAGCAAAGCCTCAAGCGCCAAGAAGAAGGCCGCCCCGAAAAAGAAGAACATGTTCGCAGCGTTCAAGGATGAGTACGATAAGGCACGAAACGGCGACTAAGCCGGAAAGCGAAGTGGGCTAATTGAAGCGCAAGGAAGCAAGAGCGCAATCGAACACTCGCAAGAAGGGCGCCGTCAAGCGCAAGAACAAGGCGGCCCGCAAGAAAACGCGCGAGCAAAGGCAGCACCAGGGCCTTCGCGAGCGTGCGCATGAACGCAAGGAAGAGCTGCAGCAAAAGGCCAACGAGGAAACGCAGGTGCGCGGCAGGCCCGTGCGTCGCGGCGATATCTTCAAGATCGTGGGCCTGGCGGCGTTCGTCGGCATCATAAGCCTGGTCAGCTGGCTGGTGTGGCCGTACATCCACATGATGTTCGAGCCCGGTGGCATCGATCAGGTCATCGAAAGCGTGCGCGATGCCGGCCCTATGGGCTTCCTTATCCTGCTGGCGCTGCAGTTCCTGCAGATCGTGGTTGCATTCATCCCCGGCGAGGCCACGCAGATGGCAGCCGGCATGCTCTACGGTCCTTGGATCGGCGGCCTGGTCATTTTGCTGGGCAGTATCTTGTCAAGCGCGTTCGTGTTCATGGTGGTGCACCGCTTGGGCGCGCCGTTCGTGAAGGACATGGTGTCTGAGAAATGGATGGACAAGTTCGAGCGCTTCGAGAAGTCCGGCAAGCTGGAGCTCATCGTGTTCGTGCTGTTCCTCATCCCCGGCATGCCGAAGGACATCTTCACGTACCTGGTGCCGTTGACCGACATGCGCATGCGCACGTTCCTGCTACTGTCCAACATCGGCCGCATCCCGGGCATCTTGGTGTCCACATACGCGGCAAGCGGCCTGGTAGATGGAAACGTGTGGCAGAGCATCGTCATACTCGCGGCGCTGGCTGTGGTCGCGGTGGTGTGCGTGATCTTCCGCGAACAGCTGATGGGAGTGGTCGAGAAGTTGGGGAAGAAAAGGTAAAGGAAACGCTATGGATTCGATGAACGAACGCAGCGCAGCCGACGAGCTTGCCGCTGCCGAGGCGCAGTTGAAGCCCGCGCAGGAACGCCTCGAAGCGGCACGTCAGCGCATGGCGTCCGAACAGTCGCAGCAGCCCGCATCGTATGCGTCTCAGCCGGCAACGGCCTGGCAACCCGATGCGCCGGCGCAGGGTCAGCCCTATATGCCGCAGGCAGGCGCCCAGCAGCCGGCCCAGCCGTATGCCGCGCCGCAAGGATCGGCGTATGCTCAGCCGCAGGCCCAGGCCGCGCAGCAGCCGTATGGCGCGCAGCCGGGCTATGGGTCGGTGCCGCCGCAGAACCCGTACGGCCAGCAGGCGCAATACGGGTATCAGCAGCCCTACGTCGCGCCTACGGTCGGCGAAAAGGACCACGTGGCGGCAGGCTTGCTGGCGCTGTTCCTGGGCTGGCTCGGTGTGCATAAGTTCTACCTGGGCTATAACACCTCGGGCTTCATCATGCTGGGCACGTCCATCCTTGGCGGCATCCTTACGCTGTCAGTGGCGTCGTGGGCCATCTGGGTCATCGCCATCGTCGAGGGCATCTTCTATCTCTCGAAGTCCCAAACCGAGTTCGAGCAGATGTACGTGATCAACAAGCGCGAATGGTTTTAGGTTGTTGGGGGAGGGGCTTTGGCAAACGCTCCCGCGCTTGCCGTCCTCAGCGGTGGGAAAGGTCCGGCGAGTGGTTGCTTGTTGGGCTGGTCGCGGCTTTTTTCGGTGGATAGGCGCGGCGGGGTTGTCGCTTCGTTAAAATGAACCCAGACATGCGGCGCGTGCTGCGCCGTTTTTCTTGGAACTTGCATCCTATAAGGAGGAACACCATGCCCAAGATCACTCGCGACCAGGTGAAGGTACCTGCCGACGTCCTGGCAGACGTCCGCGAGACGTACGTCGACAACTACATGAAGGCCACCCGTGGCACGGGCCGCCTCATGCTGTTCGCGTGCGACCAGAAGGTTGAGCACCTGAACAAGGACTTCTACGGCGAGGGCATCGACATCGCCGACCTCGATCCGGAGCATCTGTTCAAGATCGGCTCCGAGGGCGTGTGCGGCGTGCTCGCCGG
>CALEWN010000353.1 GCA_937925385.1 uncultured Senegalimassilia sp. | reverse complement strand
GAAAGCACTACGAGCTTGACGACTTCAGCATCCAGGCCGTCACCGAGGGCCGCGAGGCCATGGGCGAGTCGGTCGTGAAGCTGATCGCCGACGGCAAGGTGTATTCCGGCCGCGGCATCTCCACCGACATCGTCGAGTCCAGCATCCGCGCGTACATCAACGCGCTCAACAAGATCGCCTACGAGGAGCAGAACTAATGAAGCTTTCCTTTTCCACCCGCGGCTGGGCTGACCGCTCCTGGGACGAGCTCGTAAGCACCGCCCTTGAGATGGATTTCTCGGGCATCGAGATCCACAACCCCATCACCAACGCGGCGTTCACCGGCAAGGGCGGCCCGCTTGACCGCTACAACACCCAGGCAACCGCCCGCGCCCTGTGCGACAAGGGCCTTTCCATGCCCGTATTCGACTCCTCGGTCGACATCTCGGCAGGTGAAGAGCAAATCCAGGATGCCAAGGACCTCATCGACCTTGCCCAATCCGCAAGCGTGGACATGGTGTGCGTGGTCGTGCAGCACGACGACGAGGACGCCATTCACGCGGCGCTCTCCCAGTTGGTTCCTTACGCCGAGGAGCACGGCGTGGTGTTGCTGATCGAATCCAGCGGCATCTTCTCCAGCACCTCGCGCCTGACCGGCATCATGGACCGCTACGCCAGCGACTACCTGGGCGCCCTGTGGGACGTCCACAACGTCTACCGCGTGGGCGGCGAAAGCCCGGCGACCACCATCAAGAATCTGGGCGCCTACGTCAAGCACGTGCACATGCGCGACTCCGACGACGACGGTGCCTTCAACCTGGTGGGCGAAGGCACCCTTCCCATCGACGAGGTGGTGCGCGCGCTGTCCTCCATCGACTACGACGGCTTCGTTTCGCTGGAATGGATGCCCGAGTGGATGAGCGACCTCACCGACATGGAGGTCATCTTCCCCCACTACGTCAACTACATGGAGCAGTTCGAGGACACCCGCGGCAAGCGCCGCACGCTCTACCTCAACCACGACGGCACCGGCGAGTACGTGTGGAAGAAGGACGAGCTCATCGACCTGACCTTCCCGCAGGTGCTCGACAAGATGGTCGAGTGCTTTCCCGACCAGTACTGCTTCAAGTACACCACGCTCGACTACACGCGCACCTACGAGGAGTTCCGCGACGATGTGGACACGTTCGCACGCGCGCTTGTGTCGATGGGCGTCAAGCCCGGCAGCAAGGTTGCCGTCTGGGCCACCAACGTGCCCGCGTGGTACATCACCTTCTGGGCAACCACCAAGATCGGCGCCGTGTTGGTTACGGTGAACACCGCCTACAAGATTCACGAGGCCGAGTACCTGCTGCGCCAGTCCGACACGCATACGCTGGTCATGATCGACAGCGCCCTGGACTCCAACTATGCCCAAATCATCAACCAGCTGTGCCCCGAAATCGCCGAGACCAAGCCCGGCGAGCAGCTGCACTGCAAGCGCCTGCCGTTTCTGCGCAACGTCATCACCGTCGGCTTTGAGATGCCCGGCTGCCTGACCTTCGAGCAGGCCATGGAGCGCTCCGAGCTGGTGCCGCTTGAGAAGATCCAGCGTATGGCCGCAGACGTCCGCCCCGACGACGTGTGCAACATGCAGTACACCTCGGGCACCACGGGCTTCCCGAAGGGCGTCATGCTCACGCATCGCAACGTGGTCAACGATGGCAAGTGCATCGGCGACCGCATGGGCCTGTCCACGGCGGACCGCTTCATGATCCACGTGCCCATGTTCCACTGCTTCGGCATGACGCTGTCCATGACGTCGTCCATGACCCACGGCGCCACCATGTGCCCCATGCCCTACTTCAGCGCCATGGCCTCGCTGCACTGCATCACGCAGGAGAAGATCACCGCGTTCAACGGCGTGCCCACCATGTTCATCGCCATGTTCAACCATGCCGATTACCGCAAGACCGACTTCAGCCACATGCGCACCGGCATCATGGCCGGCGCCGGCTGCCCGCCTGAGCTCATGAAGCGCGCCGCGCAGCCCGACGAGATGAACATGACCGGCATCGTGTCGGTGTACGGCCAGACCGAATCGGCCCCGGGCTCCACCATGAGCGCCTGGACCGACCCGCTTGACATGCGCACCGAGACCGTCGGCTACGCGTTCCCGCACGTGCAGTGCAAGATCATCGACCCGGAAACCGGCGAGGAGCTGCCCAACGGCCAGATCGGCGAGTTCTGCTCGCGCGGCTACAACACCATGAAAGGCTACTACAAGATGCCCGACGCCACCTTCAAGACGGTGGACGAGAACGGCTGGCTGCACTCCGGCGACCTGCTCATGCGCGATGACCGCGGCTGCTTCGTGGCAACCGGCCGTCTGAAGGACATGATCATCCGCGGCGGCGAGAACGTCTACCCGAAGGAGATCGAGGACTTCGTCATCACGCACCCCAAGGTCAGCGACTGCCAGGTCATCGGCGTGCCTGACGTGAAGTACGGCGAGGAGGCCATGGCCTGCATCATCCTCAAGACCGGCGAGACCATGACCGAGCCCGAGATCCGCGAGTTCATGAAGAGCAACATCGCGCGTCACAAGGTGCCCCGCTACATCAAGTTCGTGGAGTCCTACCCCATGAACGCCGCCGGCAAGATCCTCAAGTACAAGATGAGGGAAGCCGCTGTCGAGGAGCTGGGGCTTCAGGACCTGGTGAAGAAGTAGCAGCTTCCATACACCGATATTTCGCGGGGGCCCATTTGCGTGCCCCCGCTCGCGTTTCCAAACCATCGTTGCGGAGAGGGGCTTCACAATGAGCAACTATGTAACCGTCGACGGCAACCAGGCTGCGGCCAACGTTGCCTACGACTTCACCGAGGTGGCGGCCATCTACCCCATCACGCCGTCCTCGCCCATGGCCGAGCACACCGACCGCTGGAGCGCGCAGGGCCGCCTGAACATGTTCGGCCAGCGCGTGCAGCTGACCGAGATGCAGTCCGAGGCCGGCGCCATCGCCGCCATCCACGGCGTGCTGCAGGCTGGCGGCCTGGGCACCAGCTTCACGTCCAGTCAGGGCCTGATGCTCATGGTGCCCGTGCTCTATCGCATCGCCGGCGAGCGCTTGCCAGGCGTGCTGCACGTGGCAAGCCGCACCGTGGGCACCCACGCGATGAGCATCTTCGGCGACCATTCCGACGTCATGGCGTGCCGCGACACCGGGTTCGCCCAGCTCAGCTCGGGAAGCGTCCAGGAGGCTGCCGACATGGCCGCCGTCGCCCACCTTGCCGCCGTGAAGGCATCCATCCCCTTCATGCATTTCTTCGACGGCTTCCGCACCTCCCATGAGCTGTCGCGCATCGACATGCCCGACACCAAGGAGCTGACCGCGCTCATGGACGCCGAGGCGCTCGACCGCTTCCGTGCGCGCGCTTTGAACCCCGAGCACCCCATGCTGCGCGCCACCGTGCAAAACGGCGACACGTACTTCCAGCAGCGTGAGGCGAACAACACCGCATATGACCAGCTGGCCGACGTGGTCGAGGACGTCATGGCGCAGGTGGCCGGCGTGACCGGCCGCGAGCATCACGTGTTCGACTACTACGGCGCCGCCAACGCCACCGATGTGGTGGTGGCCATGGGCAGCGTGTCGGGAACCGCGCAGGAGACGTGCGACTACCTGAACGCCCGCGCGCAGGCGGAAGGCTCGGGCAAACGCTACGGCTATCTGCAGGTGCACCTGTACCGCCCGTTCTCGGCGAAGCACTTCTTGGGCGCCCTGCCTGAAACCGTGCAGCGCATCGCGGTGCTCGACCGCTGCAAGTGCATGGGCTCGGCAGGCGAGCCGCTGTACCTGGACGTTTCCAACGTCATCGCCAACAGCAGCCGCGCGGGCAAGGTGACGGTCATCGGCGGCCGCTACGGCCTTGCATCCAAGGACACCGACACCGCCCAGATCGTGGCCGTGTTCGACAACCTTGCCGCACCTGCGCCCACGCGCAGCTTCACCATCGGCATCAACGACGACGTGACGAACCTGTCGCTTCCCGTGCGCCCGCTCGACGACTTCGAGGATGCCGATACCTACAGCTGCAAGTTCTGGGGCTTAGGCGGCGACGGCACCGTGGGCGCGAACCACAACACCATCCGCATCCTGGGCGATTGCGCCGATATGTTCGCACAAGCGTACTTCGAGTACGACTCGAAGAAGTCCTTCGGCGTGACCAAGTCGCATCTGCGCCTTTCGAAGAAGCCCATCCGCAGCACCTACTACGTGAAGCGCGCGAACTTCGTGGCCTGCCATAACCAAAGCTACGTGCGTCAGTACGACATGGTGCAGGAAGTGAAGCCCGGCGGCACCTTTCTGCTCAACACCAGCTGGACGCCCGAGGAGCTTGACGCCAACCTGCCCGGCAAGATGAAGCGCTACATCGCGCAAAACGGCATCCGCCTGTTCACCGTGGACGCGGTGGAGGTGGCGCAGCGCGTGGGCCTGGGCAGCCACATCAACACCGTGCTGCAGGCGGCGTTCTTCCAGATCGCGGGCCTGATGCCCGTTGAGCAGGCGCTCGACTACATGAAGGACGCGGCCCGCAAGTCCTATGCGCGCAAGGGCGACGCCGTGGTGGCGAAGAACGTGGCGGCCATCGAGGAAGGCGCGCAGAAGTGCGTGGAGGTTGCCGTGCCCGCAAGCTGGGCGGACGCCCCGCTCGACGAGAACGCAGCCGAGGCTAACGTGCCCGCAGTGGTCGAGAACATCCTGCGCCCCGTCAACGCGCAGAAGGGCGACAGCCTGCCCGTCAGCGCCTTCGCCGGCTACGAGGACGGCGTCATCGACATGGGCCTGACCGCCTACGAGAAGCGCGGCATCGCCGTGAAGACGCCCGCGTGGAACGCCGAAGCGTGCATCCAGTGCAACCGCTGCGCCTTCGTGTGTCCCCACGCCGCCATCCGCCCCTACCTGCTTGACCAGGACGAGGCGCAAAACGCCCCCGAAGGGTTCACGACAGTGGCGCTCAAGGGCGGCAAGAACCTGCCCGAGGGCACGCGCTACGCCATCCAGGTTAGCCAGTTCGACTGCACCAGCTGCGGCAGCTGCGCCGACGTGTGCCCGGCAGGCGCGCTGGACATGCAGCCGGCCAAGCTCACGGACCAGGCCCGCAAGCTGTGGGACTATGGCCTGACCATCTCCGACAAGGACGGCGCGTTCGACCCCTATACCGTGAAGGGCTCGCAGTTTAAGCAGCCGCTGTTGGAGTTCTCCGCCGCCTGCGCAGGCTGCGGCGAGACGCCCTATGCCAAGCTGCTCACCCAGCTGTTCGGCGACCGCGTGTATTGGGCCAACGCCACGGGCTGCTCGCAGGCCTGGGGCGCGCCCTACCCCGGCATCCCCTACACGGTGAACAAGCGTGGCTTCGGCCCCGCCTGGACCAACAGCCTGTTCGAGAACAACGCCGAGCTTTCGCTGGGCCTGTTCCTGGGTTCCGTGCAGCAACGCGCGGTGGAGAAGGCGCGCGTGGAGAAGCTGTCCCGCGCCCTGACGCACGGGCTGGAGAAGCCGAAGGCGAACGCGGGCGACACGCCCGACGCCGCCGTCATGAGCGCCATGAAGGCCGCCTGCGAGGACTACCTTGCCGCGTTCGACGACTTCGACGCATCGCGCAAGGCCGCAGATACCCTGGTGGCATGCGCAAAGGCTTCCATGGGCAAGCTGACCAACAGCGCACAGGAAGTGTGCGATGAGGTGCTCAAGTTCAAGGACCAGCTGGCGAAGAAGACGTTCTGGATGTTCGGCGGCGATGGCTGGGCCTACGACATCGGCTTCGGCGGCCTGGACCACGTGGTGGCCAGCGGCGCCAACGTGAACGTGCTGGTGGTGGACACCGAGGTGTACTCCAACACCGGCGGCCAAAGCTCCAAGGCAACGCCGGCGGGCGCCGTTGCGCAGTTCGCGGCCAGCGGCAAGAAGACCGGCAAGAAGGACCTGGGCGCCATCCTCATGAGCTACGGCAACGTCTACGTGGCGCAGGTGGCCATGGGCGCCAACTACAACCAGCTGGTCAAGGTGCTGAAAGAAGCCGAGGAGTACGAGGGCCCGTCCGTGATCATCGCCTACGCGCCCTGCACCTCGCACGGCCTGAAGTGCGGCATGCACGATGTCCAGGGCGAGATGAAGCGAGCGGTGGAAAGCGGTTACTGGTCGCTGTACCACTACGACCCGCGCAAGGAGAACCCCATGACGCTGGACTCCAAGGAGCCCACCATGGACTACTTGGACTTCGTCGCCGGCGAGAACCGCTTCGCCTCGCTGACCAAGAGCTTCCCCGAAGAGGCCGAAAGGTTGTTCGAGCAAGGCAAAGAAGACGCCCAACGCCGCTTCGACCACTACCGCCGCATGGCGCAGGAGTAGTAAGCGGCACGGCAACACCGTGCAGCTCCATATACAAGGAAGGCCCGCGAGCGCTCGGGAAACCGAGCAGGCTCGCGGGCCTTTTGGGTTTGGGGAAGATCAGCGCTACCGTCTGGCAGCTATTGCCGGGCGCCGTCTAGACTCCCATCCATCGCCGCAGCTATGATGCGCTCCGCCTTCGCCACGTCGATCGGCTTGGCTAGGTGGGCGTCCATGCCGGCTTCAAGACATTCCTGCACGTCCTCTTGGAACGCGTTGCCCGTCATCGCGATGATAGGAATGCTTGCCGCATCAGGGCGATCGAGAGCGCGAATGGCCCTGGTGGCAGCCAAACCGTCCATCTTCGGCATCACCACGTCCATGAGTATGACATCGAAGGTTCCGACGGGGCTTTTGGCAAACGCCTCCAGCGCCTGCACGCCATCGCCCGCAATCGAGACGTATGCGCCATCGTTTTCCAGAAGCGTTGCGGCGATTTCCGCGTTCAGGTCGTTGTCTTCGACAAGCAGCAAGCGTCGGCCTTGCAGGGCAGATCCGCTCGCGACCTGCTCGGTCTCGCGCGG
>CALEWN010000352.1 GCA_937925385.1 uncultured Senegalimassilia sp. | reverse complement strand
TGACAAAAATAAGTGTATATCGATGTGAAGTAATTCGTATGCTCTGAAAATCAACTTAATATTGTGACAGAGCCTTTGCTTAAAGAGGATACGTCCGAGAATCGCGCCGATGGCGCAGTTCAAAGCCGCTATGGGAACGATTACTCCAGGGTTTCCCGAAGCCGTCGCCGAGTTGAGGCCGATCACATAGCAGATTGTCGCGAAGGGTCCTCCGATTATCGCGCAGAGCATCATCACGCGGCCCGGCTTGGTTTTAAGGGTTTTCCAGAAATCGCCAAGCTGCCGGTTCTTCGCGCAAACCGCGATCGACCATATGCCGCTGAACAGGTCGTTAAGGCCTGCTGCCAAGGCGGCAAGGGTGAACGTGATGGTGAATGCGTTCAGCGCCGCATTGCCGTTGCCCCATTCGGTGCCCGCGAACCAGTCGCCCCATACTCCTTGGGTTTCCGCCAAGGTGAGAAAGCCTGTGTATAAGCCGTAGCAGATGCCTGATGCCACGGCAAAGGTGATGCCCCTCGTCATGAACTTTTTTCGCCGCTGGTTGCGTAGCGTTTCGACTTTTGCCTCCATCGGATTCCTCCCTTAATCTCGCGGTCCGTTTTGAGAGTTATTGCTGCTTGTACAGGTCCAGCGCCTTCTTCAAATACGTCTTGCCGTAACGGTAATAGATATAGGCCCACTCGCCGACGTTTTCGCCTTCTGATTCTTTGAGAAGCGACCACGCGTACCAGCACCAGCCTGCCATTCCAACCTGGGCAAGATTATGCCGCCATTCGGCATCCGTGGGCGTGCGCCCGAAGTAGTACGTGAGTGCGCGGTGCATTTCTTCCTCGTCAAGCTGATCGCATACGCAAAACGTGCCGAAATCATTTGCATAGTCGCTCATACCTGCGTATTCCCAGTCGATCAGGCTGACGTTGCCGTTTTCCTCAACAAGAAAATTCAGGCTGAAGAAGTCGTTGTGGCACAACACCGGTTCGCTGCTTTCCGCTTCAAGCAGCTTGTGGAGCTCCGTTGCCTGCGCTTCCATGTCTGCCCAATCCGCAACATCGATGGGACCTCTTGCCAAAAGCGATCGCTCGTAGCCTTTGCCTTCGTCGTAGAAGCTGAAGCGGCGTTCGACGGTAGCGTCAGACTTGTGCAGCTGACGCGCCATGGTCATTGCTTTCTTCAGCTGGGCATCGTTTTTCGGGTCGAGGTTTTTGCAGTCAGGAATGAACTTTGAGATCTTCCAACCGCGTCGAGGGTTTTCGAAAACGAAGGTATTGTCCAGCCCAAGAGTTCGTGCGGTTTCGAGGGCGGTTTTCTCCGCTGCGCGGTCGATGAGCAGCTCTGTTCCTACGCCGGGGTGGCGATACACCCATTCGCCATCATTGGTGGAGAAATGGCAGCTGAGGTTCGTGAGTCCCTGCTTGAGTGGGTAGACGTTATGAATTTCCGACTTATCACAGCCGAGAACCGCAACGATGTTGTCGAAGATCTCGGAATCAAGGTTCTCGAGAAAGAGCGGGTCGAAATCTCGCAGCTCATCGAGCGAGTCGAATTCGTGGATGATCGGCTGGTCATATCGCCTTATTTGCATATCGAACTCTTTGATATGCTCGACGTACAGGTCTTCCCAGAGCTTATCGCGGGTTTGGGGCAGATCGTATTCGGCTTCAAGGATATCGCGGAAGTGCGCGGAGAACGCGCGGTCGAAGAACACGTGCCCGATCATATACCATGCATTGGCTCCGCCGACGGTCACCTTTGTGATTCGATCATGCGATCCGGTTTTGATGCACCATTCTTTTGTGAGGCCCTCAGCGTACTCTGCGGAGTAATATGCTTTCCACACATGGCTTTCGAAGGGGTTTTCCTCAAAATAGTTATCCGAAGAGCAGATATAGGTGTTGTCGAGAATCTCGCGAACTAGCATGAGCGAGGAGTTGTTGTTACGGGATGCATACTCGCGATTTACAACGATTTTCACCCCATATTTGTCCTCGAGGTAGAAGAATGATTCCTTTTTATAGCCAACCACGACAACGATGTCGCGGATTCCTACGGCCTGAAGCTGTTCGATTTGGCGCTCGATAAGGATTTCGCCGCGCACCTTAAGCAGTCCCTTAGGACGCTCGTAGGAAATAGGGGCGAAACGCGATGAGAGGCCGGCTGCGAGGATAACCGCGTTATCTACAGCATAGGGCTTCAATGCGGCTATGCCTGCAATAGTGAGTCGGCCGTTTTCGATCAAGCCGGCGGTTTCGCACTCTTTGCAGGTGGCGTTGACCGTGGCAAGGCTAAGCCCGGTCTCGCTCGAAAGTTCTCTTTGGGTGAGCTCGCTTTGCTTGTTGAGCGCATTGATCACTTTGAATTGGTTCTGAGACAGCATTGTTGAAGTGCCTTTCGTTGTTCGGATATCGTTAGGATAACAACGAAAACGAACAAATAGCGTTTCCGCATGCCCTTCCCATAAGTTATTCAATTCGAGTAAATGGCGCCGCTTCATTGCGTTCATTTCTTACAAGCTCTTTACAATAATGAACACCGCTCCTAGACTTGCCAATAAAAGTTCTAGTTTAGGAGTATGGTACGTGGGTCTTTCACGCAGCGAGTTCAAAGTTTTGCGCACTTTGGCGTGCCATGACATAAGCACCCAGCGTCAGCTTGCTTCAGCCGCGGATTTGTCGCTGGGGTCGGCAAATCGCATTTTGCATAGTTGCGCGATTGCGGGATGGGTTGATGGCTTCGGTTTGACGTCGCAGGGTTTTGCCGAGCTGAATCATTATAAAGTTGACAACGCTATTATCATGGCAGCGGGAATGTCGTCTCGCTTTGCGCCGCTTTCGTATGAAAAGCCTAAGGGGTTGTTCGAGGTGCGCGGCGAGATCCTTATTGAGCGGCAAATACGACAGCTGCAAGAAGTAGGCATTACCGATATCACTGTGGTGGTTGGTTACATGAAGGAAGCGTTCTTCTACCTGGAAGACGCGTTCGGCGTGAAAATCGTTGTGAACCCAACCTACGCTACGCGTAACAACAACGGTACATTAATGCAGGTCGTCGACCAGCTGCGCAACACGTATCTGTGCTCGTCGGACAATTACTATGCGCGCAACGTGTTTGAACGCTACCAGTATCGTTCCGGGTATTCCGCGGTGTTCGCCGAGGGGCGAACTGATGAATACTGCGCCGAAGTGGCTCGCAACGGCGTGATTTCACGAATCACGCACGGCGGCCAGGACGCGTGGGAGCTTTTGGGCTATGCGTATTTCGACGCGGAGTTTTCCAAGGCGTTCCTGGATATCTTGCTGCGTGAATACTACCTGCCGGAAACGGCTCCGAAGTTGTGGGAGGACCTGTTCGCGGGTTATGTTCGCGATCTGCCGCCCATGGAGCTGCATCGTTTTGAACCGGGCATCGTGTACGAGTTCGACTACTTAAGTGATCTGTGCGCCTTCGACCGCGACTTTATGGTGAACGTTGACTCTGCCATTTTGGATAACATCTGCCGCACGCTTTCCTGCGCGCGCGAGGACATTATCGACGTCGAACCAGTGAAGGCGGGCCTGACTAATTTGTCGGTCTTGTTCAGCGTGCACGGCGTGCAGTACGTGTACCGCCATCCTGGCGATGGCACCGAAGAAATCGTGAATCGCCAGAGCGAGGCGTATGCCTTGCGCATGGCGAAGCGGTTGAGGCTTGACGACACCTATGTGTTCGCCGAAGCCGATGAGGGTTGGAAAATCTCGCGATACGTGCCGGATTGCGTACCGTTCGATTATCGCAACCCCGATCACGTAAAAGGGGCGCTTGCGCTGGTGCGACGCTTGCACGAAAGCGGGGAGACGTCGCCCTGGACGTTCGATTTTGCGCAGGAGACGGACCATGTCGTGAAACTGCTGCGCGACAAATGGTATCCATTCCCGGCGGGCTTTGACGCGCTGCATGCGCGCATCAAGGCGCTTTCAGCCAAGTTGGCGGACGAGGACGCGGCTCCCGTGATGTGTCACAACGACTTCTACGGGCCCAATGTGCTCGTGGGGCCCGACCGCATGCACCTTATCGACTGGGAATACGGTGCGATGGGCGATTATGGTTGCGACCTGGGCAATTTCTTCGCGCAAGGTTCGGGCTACGCGGTTGCGGAATCGGTGGCGGTGCTCGATCTGTACTTTGGCCGCGCGGCAACCGCGGTGGAGGTACGCCACTGCTTGGCGTGTACGGCCGTCGTGGGCTTTTACTGGTACGTGTGGGCTATGTTCAAGGAATCGCAGGGCAATCCTATGGGCGAATGGCTGTACAAGTGGTATCGTGCGGCTATCGATTACGCTGATGCGGTCGAGCCGATGTATGAAACGGATGCGTGCCTCTGTAAGGCTGTTGCGCTGTCCGAGGTATGGAATGGAAAGGGAACGGAATAATCATGGACAAGCAGCAGTTTGACGCTTTGGTGGCGCTTGAGGAAGCGAAGCGAACGGGCGCTGCCGCGCCGAAAGCGCCGGCCGAAGTGGCGGCATGGCTGCAGGATCGGGGCTATGTTGACGGCAAGAATACCATCACGTCTGCGGGCGTCGAGGCGCTTGAGCCACATCGGGCCAAACGTGCGGTGTTTTTCGCTGCGGGATTCGGCTCCCGTTTGGTGCCGATCACCTTGAATACACCCAAGCCGATGATTCGCGTGCATGGCGTGCGCATCATCCAGCGGCTTATCGATGCCGTGCGTGCTGCGGGCATTGAGGAGATTTACGTGGTGCGTGGCTATCTGCCGCGTGAATTCGAGGTGCTGAAGCTGGAAAATCCCGACATCCGCTACATCGACACCCCGTGGTACGATTCCACGAACAACATTTCGTCTGCCGTTGCTGCCGCTGACTTCATGCGCGATGCCTATGTGTTCGAGTCAGATTTGCTGCTGCGCAACCCAGGTCTTATCACGCGTTATCAATACGCCACGAACTACATCGGCGTGCCTGTTGAGCATACCGACGACTGGTGCCTGACCGTCGAAGACGGCCGCGCCACGCATATTGCCAAGGGCGGCGACGATTGCTACCACATGTTCGGCATCTCATACTGGACCGATGCCGACGGCCGTCATTTGGCCGATCGTCTGCGCACCGTGTTCGAGCGCGAAGACGGCAAGCAGATCTTCTGGGATGATGTGGCCCTGAACTGGTATCCGGATGATTTCAACGTGCAAGCACGTGAGTGCACGTTTGATGACGTGTGCGAAATCGACACCTTTGCCGAACTGCAGGATATTGACGATTCGTATCGTTGCTAATCGACTCAGCTTCTGCTTGAAGCTACGGTTGCATGGTCGAATGCGCCTTTTGCGTTGAGCGCTCAAGGCCCGATTCGTGTTGGTGTCTTATGTGTTCGAAACATAACACCATCATGAAGAAGCTGCACGACGAAAGTCTGGCGGAAGGCTTTGTCCTCACCGAAGCGGGCGCGCAGGCGCTGGAGCCTTATAAGGTGGATAACGCTATCATCATGGCGGAGGGTTTGTCTTCGCGGTTTGTGCCGCTTTCGTATGAGAGGCCGAAAGGCGTGCTGCGCGTGCGCGGCGAGGTGCTGATTGAGCGCCAGATTCGCCAGCTGCAGGAAGCCGGCATCGCCGACATCACCGTGGTGGTGGGCTACATGAAGGAGACGTTCTTCTATTTGGAGGACGCATTCGGCGTGAAGATCCGCGTGAATGAGCAGCATGCCAGCCGCAACAACAATTCCACGCTCATGCTGGTGCGCGAGCAGCTGGGCAACACCTATATCTGCTCGTCAGACGACTATTTCACGGAGAACGTGTTCCGCCCGTACGTGTACGAGGCCTACTATGCTGCGTCGTGTTTCCCGGGCGAGACGGACGAATATTGCCTGAAGACGGCTCGCGATGGCCGTATCGCGGGCGTGAGCGTGGGCGGTCGCGACGCGTGGGCCATGATGGGCCACGCGTATTTCGACCGTGCATTTTCCGAGAAGTTTCGCACCATTTTGGAAGCGGAATGCGACAAGCCTGAAACCGCGCCGAAGCTATGGGAAGACATCTACGTCGACCACATAAAAGAGCTGCGCATGGTTATGAAGCCCTACGAAGACGGCGTGGTGTACGAATTTGACTCGATTGCAGACCTGACGAAGTTCGACCACGACTTCTTGGACAATGTGAGCAGCTCAATCCTTGACAACATTTGCTCGGTGTTCGAGTGCGAACGCCGCGATGTGACAGATATCTCTCCGATTAAAGAGGGCCTGACGAACCTGTCGTTTAAATTCAGCGTTCATGGGCACGCGTATGTGTATCGTCATCCGGGGCCTGGCACCGACGAAATCATCAACCGTCAAAGCGAGACATTCTCGCAAGGCGTTGCAAAGAGCCTTGGAGTGGATGATACGTTTGTGTATGAGGACGAAACCGAAGGATGGAAAATCTCTCGATTCATCGACAATTGCGAGCAGCTTGATTATCACAATCCCGAGCATGTTCGCCAAGCAATGTCGTTGATTCGTGCTTTGCACGACAGCGGTGCCGTTTCTCGATGGAGGTTCGACGTCATGGGCAAGGCGCGCGATATCCTCGAGCTTTTGAAGGCGCGTTCATATCCTATGCAGCCAGATTACGAATTGCTGAATGAGACTATGAATCACGTTGATGCTTGCGTGAAGTCCGATGGCGGTAACCCGTGCTTATGCCATAACGATTTCTATGCGCCGAACTTCTTGGTGTCTGGTGACGATATGTACTTAATTGACTGGGAATACTCGGCCATGTCTGATTATGCTTCTGACCTGGGTACTTTTATCTCCTGCTCCGATTACACCTATGATGAGGCCTGCCAGGTGTTTGACGCATACTTCGGTCGTGCGGCAACACCGGAAGAGCTGAGGCACTGCTTAGCGTATGTAGCATTGGCTTCGTATTATTGGTTTGTGTGGGCATTATATAAGGA
>CALEWN010000351.1 GCA_937925385.1 uncultured Senegalimassilia sp. | reverse complement strand
TTGTTCGGCGCCACCTTCCTGTAGAGCTTCTTGAGCTTCGTCTTCCCCTTGTTGCCCGGCGGCATCTCCGTCTCAGGTAGCAGCCCTAGGAAGGACAGGACGCCGGGCAGGTCGCACAGCATCACGTCCTCGATGTCGGCCTTGGCCGCCAGGTCAACGACTCTCTGCGCTGTCGGCGAGATATTCGGGGTGCTGCTACCGCCCGCTGGTTCGGAAGCTGGCGGGCAGTAGCGGGCAGTAGCGGCAGTAGCGGTGTGGCTCGATAGGCCCGAATATCCGTAAGGAAGGTGCTCGCTCTCATATGTGCTGATATGCCTCGCCTCGCGAACCTTGGGATGCTTCCTGAGGTAATCCCTCAATTCGAGCCACTCTTTATGCTCATAACGCTTCGGAATCGTTTCCCCGTCGACAGTTTCCTTCACATAATGGTATGTTCGAACGCCTTCGAACTTGCCGAACCCGTTCTCGACGCTGAAGTTTCTGAACCAGCGCGAAAACCCATTCAGGTCCATGAAGTTGACTTGGGGATGCCTGTCTTTCGTTCGTTCGAATGAGTGGACGAGCGGAGTGCCTTTGACTTGTTCCAGGCCGAAGGCTTCCATTTCGCGGGCCTGCTCCTTTTTCCAGAATTCGAGATACGACGTCAGCGTCTCGCTTATCGAGATTCTCCGCACGCTTTTCTTGCTTTTGGGCGAGCGAACGCTTCGATCGGCCGCGAACTGCTGCTCAATGAGGATGCTTCTGTTCTCGACGGAGACATCGGACCACGTCATCCCGAGGGCTTCTGCCCTTCTCATGTCGGTGTCGAGCATGAGCATCACGCATGTGATGTGCGCGTCCGGTTCTCGATTGAGTAGGATGTCGAGTAGGCGAGCGGCGTGATGGTTCCTTCGCGGTTGTCGTGGAACCTTTTTGCGTACGAGCCGACGGTGTCCCTCGATTTTTGGACGTAGGTGCCGCTGTTGAGTTCTGCCTTGTAGGCTTCGAGTGCGGCGTCGACCTCTCGGCTTTTGGTGGTATGTATGGTCTGCCACGGCGAATAGCGGTATTTGCCCGTGACCGGATCCTTGCCGAGGCTGTGACGGTAGCGCCACGTGTATTTGTCGCGGCGTTGCTTCGTTCCTTTGCCTATGACGAGAGGTCGGTCGTTCATCGTGTTCCTTGCCTGAAGTGCCTGAGAATCGCGCTCGGTTGCGCGGAATGGCGCAAAGGGCTGGGGCGGGTGGGCATTACCCTTGGTGGTGGGCCCTGCGTGGGGTCACACCCCAAGGGTAATGCTCCGCCTGACCGCTTTCAAGCTCGTTGTGGGTCGAATTTGGGTCGAATTATTCCGCGTACTTTTCTTTCGTAAATCTATGAAAACATCAAATGACCTGGAGTTATATTGACTTCAATTTGGGTCGAAATGTCTGAATGAAACAACGTCGTAGCGACCTCATAACCCGAAGGTCGGTGGTTCAAATCCGCCCCCCCCCGCGACCATGAAACTTCAGGTCGGAAGCATAAAAGCTCCCGACCTTTTTCTTTGTCTAGGGGTTTCGGCATCTCTCGTTCTTTGGGTACCTCGAGGCGGGCAATCAGATAGATGCTTACGAGTATCATAGGGTCTTTTTACGTCGCGGTCGTGTCTCGTGCTGGTGCGCCGCTCTTTGTGGGACGTGTCACTTTGCCATAGGTTGTCCGGCGGCGGGGCGCAAGTCGTTCCCCGTGGCGTCGCTCCTTTCGACGCCACGCTGCCTGGCTACTCGTTCCACTGGTGCTTTTTCATGTCGACGCAGCCGTTGTCTCGGAAGGCGACTCCTTCCTCCGTCAGTAGTGCTCGCTGGTCGGGGAAGTTTGGCGCGAGGCGTCCCGCGTGGTTGACGACGCGGTGGCAGGGATAATCGCCGTAGCGATCCGTCTCGCTCAGCACCGCTCCGACCAGGCGAGAGTTTTTCTCCCTGCCGATGAGGCGCGCTATCTGACCGTACGAGGCGACGCATCCCGCCGGAATCTCTGCCACGACGGAGAGAATCTCATAAACCAAATCTTCGTCCAGGACTTTTCCCATCGTATCGCTCCCGTGTTCGCTTTTGCCTTCGGGTGATCGGCGCATCGAGGGAAAGCGCGTGCGTGTCAAGGTTGTCTGGTCCAGTTGCTGGCTCGATGCCTCGAGATGTTCGCCTCAAGTGCGACCTGCCCCTATTGGAAAAGGATGCCAAAGATGTATTTGGTGATGGCGGAGCGGCGGATGACCCCCACGAGTTTGCCCTCGTCATCAACCACGGGAAGCTTCTTGAACTTTTTCTTCGCCAGCAGCGCGGCGACGCGGGCGATGCTCTGCTCGGGACGGGCACACACTACCTGGCGCGTCGCGAAATCCATGACGCAGCGATCCTTCAGGTCTTCGAGGCGCTGCTCAAGGCTCTGATCGTCGAAGTACAGCATGGACGCGTCGCCGCCCGTGAAGATGGTGTGAGCGCGATGCTGCGCGATGGCTCCCATGACATCGCCGTCGGAGATGAACCCGACCACCTGGTTGCGCTCATCGATTACGGGCATGCTGCTCACCTCGTTTTCGGCGAGCATGCGCACCACGTCGGAAATCGTGCAATCCTGCGTGCAGGTGAACGGCTCTTCAATCATGATGCTCGAAACGGGCGTCCCCTCGAGCTCGAGCGGGATGCGCTCGGACAGAATCTCGGACATCGCTTATGCCTCCTTCGTTTTCGGTGCGGTTTTCTTGGTGCGCACGCTGAATATGGCGCAGATAAGGGAAACGAGGCCGATTGCCGCGCACACCTTGTAAGCGACGCCCGCGCCCACGGCGGTGGCTACTTGGATGCTCGCATCGACGCCGGCCGACGCGGTGACGCTTGTCATGACCGTGATGATGAGCGCCGTGCACAAACCGCCGGCGACCTGGCGGCCGGTGTTCGCGATGGCGTTGCCGTGGGCGATCATGTCATTTTTCAAGGCATTGACACCCCATGTGTTCACCGGCATGTTCGCGAGCGACTGGCCGGCGGACTGCAGCATGCAGAACAGCGCAACCACCAAGATGGGCGTGTTTACCGTCGAAAGCGAGAGCAGGAACAGGGCGCCGGTCATGAGGGCCAGGCCGACGATCGAGATGGCACGCGGACCGAACTTGTCGAACACCACGCCGGAGATAGGGCTGATGATGATGCCCACCGCCGCGGCGGGAAGCATGGCCATGCCGGTTTCGAAGGCCGAAGCGCCAAGCGAGGTTTGCAGCAGCAACGGCAACAGCGTGTTGGTGACCAGGCATGCGGCGTTGATGAGCGTGACGATGATGGCGGCCACGCGGAACTCGCGCGTCTTGAGCGTGCCCAGTTGAAGCAGCGGGTCCTCGATTTTGCCCTGGCGTACGACGAACAGCACCAAGCACACGACACCCGCGACGATCGAGCCGAGCACCACGGGGTTGCCCCAACCCATCGACGAGGCGCTCGAGAACCCGTAGAGAAGTCCGCCGAAGGCGATGGTGGAGAGGACGACCGAGGGCAGGTCGAGCTTGGGGTTCTTCAGCTCGCCCACGTTTTTCAGCATGAACACGCCCAGCACCAGCACGAGAATTGCGAGGGGGACGATGGCGCCGATCATGGTGCGCCAGCCGTACGTGTCGATCACCGCGCCGCCTACGACGGGGCCGACCGCGGGACCCGCCGACATGACGATGCCCGCCATGCCCATAGCCGTTCCTCGTTTCTCGACGGGGAACACCAGCATGGGAACCACCGAGACAAGCGGCATGAGCACGCCTGAGCCCGCCGCTTGCAACACGCGACCGATGATGAGGAACAGGAAATCAGGGGCTGCGGCGCACAGCAGCGTGCCCAGCGCGAACACCAGCGTCGCCCCGAAGAATAGCGCGCGGGTGCTGAACTTGTCGATAAGGAACGCCGAAACGGGGACCATGATGCCGCTCACCAGCGGGTATATGGACATGATCCACTGGGCAGTCGAGGCATCGATGGCGAAATCGGACATGATGACCGGCAGCGCAGGCGACATCACCGTTTGGTTCAGTAGCGCCAAGAAGGCACCCAGGACGACGACCGCGACGATGCGGATCTGGGTACCGGTAATGCGCCCATTGGCGGGCGCGACCGTACAATTATCAGACATAAGCTTCCTTCGTATCTATTCGATTCTTCGCCGAAGGCGCGCCGGCCCACGGGCGAAATAACATGCACGTGCTATGCGTGCATCAGATACGACAGGAAGAAAGCGGCTGCTCAGAGCGCACTTGGGGAACAACAGGAGAGGCCCCGTATACCAGGGGCCGCCGAATTGCGATGTATGCTTTGGTCAAATCCTTCATAGCGGGCAGGTATTCTAGCAGCCGTCTTCGCCCCTTTCAAGGGATGTAACCCAGACGTTGATTTTCTTCACCGAGGCGCCATCGTTGACGGGTGGCGTGCTTCTCTATCGCCACACCGCGGGGCGAGGGAACGCCGCGGCGAGCTTGTACATCGGCTATGTGTGCAGCTGCGAGCGTGTCGCCGGCGCGCGCTGGGCGCCAGTCCGATCCGGCCGACTCTTGCCGACGGTCGGTCGCCGTCCTCCTCCATCTCCGCCTGCTCTGTTTTTGCTCGGCTCCCTTGTCGTATCATGGACGGACGAGAATTGAGCGAAGGCGGTACGTATGAACATCCAGATATTCGGCACGAAGAAAAGCTTCGATACTAAGAAGGCGCAGCGCTATTTCAAGGAACGTCGTGTGAAGTTCCAGTTCATCGACTTGAAGGAAAAGGGGATGAGCAAAGGCGAGCTCGAAAGCGTGGCGCGCGCCGTCGGCGGGATCGACGCTGTGATCGATCCAAAGGCGAAAGATGCCGACACGGTTGCGCTCGTACAGTATCTTGCTGCCGACCAGAAGTTCGAAAAGGTGCTCGATAACCAGCAGATTCTTCGTGAGCCCATCGTTCGCAACGGCCGCCAGGCAACCGTTGGCTACGAGCCTGACGTGTGGAAGGGCTGGGAATAAAGTGAAGCGCCCACGCCCGTGGTTTTATCCACGGACGCGGGCGCTTGCGTAAGACGTCTCTTGTCGTTTGAGTGGAGCGCCCCGGCGGCGCTGAACAACGCGCCCCGGTGACGTGGCTGAACTGCATCCCAATTCTGCAAAGGACCCCGTTTCCTGAACGGCAAAAGAAGTGAATCAAGCGGCCCGGCTGAGCCTGTACTCGACCGGGCTGCTTCCGTCCAGGCGCCTCTTGATGCGCACGTTGTTGTACCAGTCGATGTACTTCTCCAAATCCCTCTCGAAGATATCGGGGTCGTCTCCCTCCCAATCGTAGTAAAGCTCGGTCTTGACCATCGAGAAGAAGTTTTCGGCCTTCGCGTTGTCGAGGCGATTTACTCCTGAGGAAGCAGCAGCTGGGCGATCTGCACGGCGTTGAGCGCGGCGCCCTTGCGGATCTGGTCGGCGACAACCCACATGGCCAGGCCGTGCTTGACCGTGGGGTCGCGGCGGATGCGGCCGACGTAGGTGTCGTTCGTGCCGGCCAGCAGACCCGGCATGGGATACACGTCGTTGGCAGGGTCGTCCATGACGGTGACGCCCGGCGCGGCGGCAAGCGCCTCGCGAGCGGCCTCGGGCGGCACATCGCCGACGAACTCGACGTTGATGGACTCGCCATGGCAGCGCAGCACGGGCACGCGCACGCAGGTGGCGGCCACCTGCACGCCCTCGTCGCCCATGATCTTCTTCGTCTCCGCGACCATCTTCCACTCTTCCTTCGTGGAATCGTCGTCCAGGAACACGTCGATGTGCGGGATGGTGTTGAACGCGATGCGGTGCTTGAACGCCTTGATGGTCAGCTCGTCCTCGGGCTTGCCGTCCAAAAATTCGCGCGTCTGGTCGTACAGCTCGGCCATGGCCGGGGCGCCGGCGCCGGATGCGGCCTGGTACGTGGAGACCACCACGCGGGTGATGCGCGCCAGGTCGTAGAGCGGCTTGAGGGCGACCACCATCTGGATGGTGGAGCAGTTCGGGTTGGCGATGACTCCGTTATGCCAGCTCACGTCGCCGGGATTCACCTCGGGCACCACCAGCGGCACGTCCTCGTCCATGCGGAACGCGCTGGAGTTGTCGATCATGACGGCGCCATGGGAGACCACGGCCTCGCGCATGGCCTTCGACACGGAGCCGCCGGCGGAGAACAGCGCGATGTCGACGCCCTCGAACGATTCGGGCGTCATCTCCTGCACGGTCAGCTCGCCTGCGGGAACCTGGCCGCAGCCCTTGAACGGCAGCTTCTTACCGGCGGAACGCGCCGAAGCCAGCGCGATGACCTTCGACGCAGGGAAATCCAGGTCGTGCAGCACATTCAAGACCTCGTTGCCGACGGCGCCCGTAGCGCCGCAAACCGCAACCACCGGGTTAGCCGGCATAACTTTCGTCCAAGCCATGAGGTCCTCCTCGTTCACGTTCCGGGTTGATATATCGTCAAGATGGGTGCTTTTGCGCCCCATATTGCCTCAGAAATGCGCGCCGGCCTATGCCTGCGCGCAATGGGAAAGGAGCCGCGGGATGCTTCGCACCCCCGCGGCTCCAAGCAGTCCGGCTGCCGTCAGACAGACGAAGCTACAGCTACCTGCCCTTGTTCATCTTCGCGGCGATCTCCTCCGCGGACAGCTGCGTTTCCTCGAACACGCTGTCGGAGTCCAGGCCGAAGGCCGTGTGCAGGCAGCGCACCGCGGCAGCGGTCTGGGCGCCGTCGACCACCACGGACAGGCGGATGGGCGACGTGGAGATGGCCAGGATGTTGATGTTGTTCTCGCCGAGGGTCTGGAACGCCTTGGCGGCGATGCCGGGGCTGGACTTCATGCCCGTGCCCACGATGCTGACCTTGGCGATGTCCTCGTCGACCACGTATTCACGCGCGTTGACGTCGGGAAGGATGCGCTCCACCGTCTCGCAGGCGCGCTTCTCGTCGGCGCCCGGGCAGGTGAAGCTGATGTCGGTGATGCCGTCCTCGGACACGTTCTGGATGATCATGTCCACGCTCACCTGGTTGCCCGCCAAAGCGCTGAACAGCTTGGCGGCGACGCCGGACATGTCGGGCACGCCGCGGATGGTGACCTTCACTTCCGACGTGTCGTGTGCGATGCCGGTGATGACGGCTTCCTCCATCATGTCGGTTTCCTCCTTGACATAGGTGCCCTCGGCGTCGGAGAACGCCGAGCGGGAATGGATGACCACGTTGTACTTGCGGGCGAACTCGACGGCGCGCATCTGCAGGACGCCGGCGCCGGAGCCGGAAAGCTCCAGCATGTCCTCGTAGTTGATGACGTCGAGCTTCTTCGCGCGCGGGCAGATGCGCGGGTCGGCGGTGTAGACGCCGTCCACGTCGGAGTAGATCTCGCACACGTCGGCGTTCAGACCGTGCGCCACGGCCACCGCCGTGGTGTCGGAGCCGCCGCGGCCGAGCGTGGTGATGTCGCCGTCGGCATCGACGCCCTGGAAGCCGGCGACGACGGCGATGGCGCCGCGTTCGAGCGCATCGCGCACGCGCTCGCTGTGCACCATGACGATCTTCGCCTTGTTGTGGAACTTGTCGGTCTCAATGCCAGCCTGGCGGCCGGTGAAGCTCATGGCCTTGTAGCCGCGTGCCTCGATGGCCATGGCCAGAAGCGACATGGACACCTGCTCGCCGGTGGAGAGCAGACGGTCCATCTCGCGCAGCGGCGGGTTATCGTTGAGCGCGGCTGCCAGGCCCACCAGCTCGTCGGTGGTCTTGCCCATGGCGGACACCACGGCGACCACGTCGTGGCCGGCCTGCTTCTTCGCGATCAGCTTCTTCGCAACCATTTGGATGCGCTCGGGGCTTGCGACGGACGTGCCCCCGAATTTGCATACGATTAGCGACATGCGTTTCCTTTTTCGGACGGGGTTTCGATTGTTTGCCACTATAGCAAACAACCTCGTAACCACCGCATCAAACGATGGTCGCGAGGTTGTTTTTTCACAGCGAACGTATGGACGAGCTGGCGATATCGGGCCGA
Source organism: uncultured Senegalimassilia sp. (assembly GCA_937925385.1). GTDB lineage: Bacteria > Actinomycetota > Coriobacteriia > Coriobacteriales > Eggerthellaceae > Senegalimassilia. The sequence goes on along the minus strand of CALEWN010000351.1, from coordinate 15,333 downwards.
ACGGCAGCGCATTATCGGTTTGCGGGATAGCCGGGGCGCGAGGAGGCCGCCCAGGCGCGATCCGCTAGCAGGCGCCGGGCAGGTCGCGAGAACGCCGCCCGATCTTCGCCGCCCCTTCGCCACATGCAACCCGAACCGTGCGGCCCGGGCAATGCCCAACCGCTACGAGAACGCGACGAACGTGAGCAGAAACGCCACCGATACGATCCACATGAGCGGCTTGACGTCGCGCCAATGGCCCTGCGTCACCTTCACCACCACGTAGGTGATGAAGCCGAAGCCGATGCCGTTAGTGATGGAATAGGTGAACGGGATGCCCATGATGGTGACGAACGCGGGGATGGCGGCCTCCAGGCTCCCCCAGTCGATCTTGCCGATGTCGCTCATCATAAGGTAGCCCACGACCACCAGCGCGCCGCAGGTAGCCGAGCTCGACACCATGCCGATGATGGGAGCCAGGAACGCGCAGACGAAAAACGCCAGGGCGATCACGATGTTGGACAAGCCCGTGCGCGCGCCGGCCGCCGCGCCCGAGGCGGACTCGGCGAACGAGGTGATGGAGCTTGCGCCGGCGAAGCCGCCCACGATGGCGCCCACAGAGTCCACCATGAGGATCTCGCGCGTGTTCTCCACGTTGCCGTCCTCATCGACGAAGCCGCCCTGCTGGCCCACCGCCATCATCGTGCCCATGGTGTCGAAGAAGTCGCTCATGAGCAGGCTGAACACGAACATAAGGAGCACGGGCTGCACGAACACCTGCGCAATGGCCAGGCCGCTGCCGTCGGGCAGCTGCTGGAACGGGGCGCACAGCGCGCTGAAGTCGGGGACGAAATCGAACTCGGTGGGCAGCGCCGTGACGCCGAGCGGGATGCCCACGATGGTGGCCACCACGATGGAGATGAGCAGGCCGCCCTTCGTGCCGCGCACCGTCAATATGATGGCAAGCGCGATGGATACCACGGACACCACGGCCGTAGGCTCGGTCAAGCTGCCCATGGTAACGAGCGTGGAGGAGTCGGGCGCCAGGATGCCGCCGCCCTTCAGGCCGATGAACGCCACGAACAGGCCGATGCCGATGCCGATGGCCTGGCGCAACGCCACGGGGATGGCGTCCATGACCGCCTCGCGCAGGCCCAGCATGACCAGCACCAGAATGATGACACCTTCCAAGAACACCACACCCATGGCGATGCGCCAGTCGAGCCCCATCGACCCGCACAGCGTGAAGGCCACGATGGCGTTGATGCCCATGCCCGACGCCAGCGCGATGGGCCGGTTGGCGATCAGGCCCATGGCAGCCGTCATGACGGCGGCGCCGAAGCACGTCGCCGTGAGCGCGGCGTTGAACGGGATGCCCGCCGCCTCCATCATGGCAGGGTTGACCGCCACGATATAGGCCATGGTCAGGAAGGTGGTCAGACCCGCCATTACCTCCGTGCCCAACGAGCTGCCGCGCTCGCCTACCTTGAAGAAACGCTCGATTGCCGCTTCCATTCCGCCCTTTCCCTTTCCGGATGCGCGCGCCGCGCGGCGCGCCCTCTCTTCCACCCGCGCCCCCACAGCGCGGCGGCCGCCCGTGCAAGCGCACGAGCGGCCGGAAACAAATCATCATATGCGGAAAAACCGCAACCGTCACAGTAACACACGCGGAGGCGGCAAGCGCGACGCAAGCGGCGGGAGGGCCAGGCAAGAGGGCGAGCTGCAAAGGGGAAGGCTAGCGGGCGCCCCCCTCGGGCATCTTCCAGAGCAGGACGAAGCCGATGATGAACAGCACCGCCACGCTGAGGACGCCGTAGCTGCTTGAGCCCGTGAGCTGGGTGAACACGCTTACCAGCAGCGTTCCCATGATGGTAGCGTACTTGCCGAAGATATCAAAGAAGCCGTAGTACTCGTTGGCGTTCTCCTTCGGGATGAGTTTGCCGAATTCGCTGCGCGACAGCGCCTGGATGCCGCCCTGAAACAGGCCCACGCACACGGCCAGCACCCAGAACTCGGCGGCGGAGCGCAGGAAGAACGCGGCGAACAGCGTGATGCAGAAGTACGCGAACACCGCGATCAGCAGCATGCGTTTGGTGCCGAAGCGCCCGGCCAAGCGCCCGTAGGCGATGGCGGACGGGAACGCCACGAACTGCGTCACCAAAAGCGCCAGCACTAGCTGCGTGGAATCGATGCCCAGGTCGGTGCCGTAGCTGGTGGACATGGTGATGATGGTGTGCACGCCATCGATGTAGAAAAAGAACGCCAGCATGTACATGAGCAGGCGCTTGTCGCGGGCGATCTTCTTGCACGTGCCCGCCAGGCCCTTGAGCGTGTGGCGGAACAAGTGCGCCTCGCGCGCCTTGAAGTGCGTCTGGTGCACGTCGCGCAGCACCGGCACGGAAAACACCAGCCACCACGCCGCGGTGATGACGAACGAGATGCGGATGCCGTCAAGCTGCCCGATGCCGAAGCTGCTGCCGAACAGCACGATGACCAGGCACACGATGAACGGGATGCAGGAGCCGATGTAGCCCCACGCGTAGCCCTGCGACGAGACCTCGTCGTAGCGCTCCTGCTCGGTGGCGTCGACCAAAAACGCATCGTAGAACACGAGCGACGCGTTGAGCATGACCGACGAGAACACGTATATCGCCAAAAACACCATAGCGTTGCCGGGCACGCCCATGACCGCGAGCGACACCGCGCCCGTGCCGATGGTTCCCGCAAGGAACTTCTTCTTGTTGCCCTTCAGATCGGCCAGGCTGCCCAAAAACGGCATGAGCAAAGCAAGCGCCAGCGATGCCACCGTGGTCGCATAGCCCCAGGCCACCACGGCCGACGACCCAGGCTCGGCGATAGCCGAGAAATAGATGGGGATGAGCGTTGCCGCCAACATGACGTACGCGGAGTTTCCCACGTCGTACAAAACCCAGCTGCGCTCGCGTTTCGACAGGCTGCGAAGGCCCAATCCCATGGCTGCTCCTTGCTATCGGCAAGGCCCGCGCCGCCCGCGGGAACCCGCCGACGCGCAGGCCCGTGCGGTTTCGAACACCGAATCGTGCATGTACGTTGAACGCCGCCGAGCGGCGCGCAATCCATTGTATATGATGGCTATAATCGTCCACGTAAAATGAATGTCAGCCACACGAGAAACGGGGACTCGGAATGCCAGCCATCATCACCCATGATTTCTTCGGACGCGACGTGTACGACGCGCTGTTCCAGACCATCGGCGGATCGCGCGACGAAGCCGACGCGTTCCTGCTGGGCAATCAAGGCCCCGACCCGCTGTTCTACGCGGTGGCCGACTTCCGCTCCACGGCGTTCCATAAGCTGGGCAACACCATGCACAGCCGCAAGCCCGCCGAGCTCTTGGCGGCGCTGAAGGACTCCCTCGGCGTCCTGGACCCCGAGGAGAAGCCGCTCGGACGCGCCTACGCGCTGGGATTCCTCTGCCACTACGCGCTCGATTCCACCATGCACCCGCTGGTGTACTGTCACGAGCACGCGCTGTGCGATGCAGGCGAGCCGGGCCTGACGCGCGATGACGGCAGCGAGGTGCACGGCGTCATCGAAAGCGAGCTCGACGAGATGGTGCTGTTCGCCAAGCGCGGCGACACCGTGGCCACGTTCAACCCCTCGCGCGAGATCCTGCATGCTAGCGAGGCGGTGCTCGGCGCCGTGTCGAAGATGTACGCCTACCTGGCCCTGAACGTGTACGGCGAAGTGGTCCCGCACAACCTGTTCCGCCTGTCGGTGCACGGGTTCCGCCGGGTGCAACGCCTGTTCTGGTCGCCCACCGGCATCAAGCGCGACCTCATCGGCCGTGTCGAGCGCCTGGCGCGCCCGCATTCGTTCTACCAGTCCATGAGCCATCGCCCCGTAGCCGCCGCCGAAAGCGTGTTCGACAACCACGAGCACGCCGCCTGGACCAACCCCTTCACCGGCGACGTGCGCACCACCGGCTTCTGGGACCTCTACGATCAGGCGCAGTACAAGGCGAAGAACCTGATCGCCGCCTTCGACCAACCGGGCTTCACCGCCGAACGGACGCGCGAGCTGACCGGCGAGCTTGACTTCTCCGGCCGACCCACGCAGGCCCAGGTGCTGGCGGTGGAATAGCGCAGCCGCATGCCCTGCACGCAACCGCCCGCCCGTCCGCGGCGCAACCTGCACGCCCGCGCGTTTGCCCGCATCGGAGCGGGCGGCAACCTCATCTTGTATAACGACTCCCATATGAAAGGGTATTCATGCTGGAAGTAGCCCTGGCTATCCCCTATTGGCTCGAGCTCGCCGCAACCATTTCGGGCGCCATCTTCGGAGCGCTCAGCGCGGTGCGGGCGAAATACGACATCTTCGGCGTCTGCTGCATCGCCATCGTGGTCGGCCTGGCCGGCGGCATCACGCGAGACATCCTGCTGCAGGATTACGGCATCTACGCCTTTCAGAAGCCGAACCTGATCCTCGCCTGCATCGCCGCCGGCATCGTGGTGTTCTACTTCGGCAAGCTCATGACGTACTTCGACCCGCTCATGGACTTCCTGGACAACCTATCGGTTGCGCTGTGGGCCATCATCGGCACGGGCAAGGCGCTCTCCGCCGGCCTTGACCTGGTGCCCGCCGTCATCCTGGGCACCGTCACCGCCAACGGCGGCGGCATCGTGCGCGACATCTGCATGAACCGGGAACCCGAGGCGTTCCAAGCGGGCACGGTGTACGTGAGCGCGGCGCTCATCGGCGCGCTGGCGTTCGCCGTCATGAAATCGAACCACCTGTTCGACCAGTATGCCGCCATCACGTGCGTCGCGCTGGTCATGGGCATCCGCTACGCATCGCTGGCGTTCGGCTGGCGGACCCGCCCGGCGCGCGACTACTCCGACGTGGTCACGCAGGCCGTCGCGCAGCCGGTCAAGCGCATGGCCAGCCGCGTGCGCGCCCGTCGCCGCCCCACCGGCTTCCAAGCTCAAACCACCGGCCTCACCGGCCCCATCCCCCCGGTTACCGCCAAAGGCGTCACCGGCAGCATGCCGCCCATCACCTCCCTGGGTGCAACCGGCAGCATGGCGCCCATCACCGCCGACGGCTCGTCGTCGGATAGCGCCTTGGGCAATGGTGTGACCAGCACCGACGGCGAGAACCGCTGCTATCCGGAAAGCGACGACCAACCGCCGCGTCCCGAGAGCGAGACGTAGGGCCCCGCAAACTCGGGCGACGCCCGGCGCACGCCGCCCCGTCGTCTGCCGGGGCTTCCAGCGGCGGAAGCATGCACGGCCCCGGCCGCCAGCTAAGCATCCGACCGCGTCGGCCGCCGAGGGCTTCCACCCTGACGGGAGCCCCATCCAACTGCGCCGCCAGCTGGGACATCCGCCCCAACTGTTGCGCAAACGGGGCATCCAATATAACGGGATGTTGACGGTTCGCGACTTTCGCAACGCCGCCGTGGATTCCCCGTTTCACGCACGTTAACTTGCGTTACACTTTGGAATCGCACGTGCGAACGTGGTAGGTACTTGTTCTTAGAAGGAGACCCCATGGGCAGGAAGCACAAGTTCGACTATTTCGGCGCATTCGAGCAGCACTCGAAGCTTGCCGTCGCCGAGTCGGCGTTGTTGGTTGAAACCATCGAGCAGTTCACGGAAGCATCCGCGCTCGAGGAGAACACGCAGAAGGCGCATGAGATCGAGCACGAGGGCGACACGATCAACCACAAGATCTTCAAGACGGTCGCTACCGACTTCATCACCCCTATCGACCGCGAGGACATCATCGAGATGTGCCAGGCGCTCGATGACATCGTCGACGATATCGAAGACGTCATGCTCCGCTTCTACATGTATGACATCCACTTCATGCACGACCAGGCCCTTGAGTTCGCAAAGCTCATCCAGGGCAGCTGCGAGGCGCTCGACAACGCCATGTGCGACTTCCGCAACTTCAAGAAGTCGAAGAACTTCGTGCACCTCATCGTGAAGGTCCACGACCTCGAGGAGCAGGCCGACCAGCTCTACACCAAGGTCATCCGCGACCTGCATGTAAACGACTACGACAACCCCATGCGCGTACAAGTGTGGACGAACCTGTTCGACAGCATGGAAGCCTGCTGCGACGCATGCGAGCTTGCCGCCGACGTCATGAGCACCATCATGCTGAAGAACGTGTAAGCACAAACCCGCATAACTCATAGAAATGCGAAAGGCCCGCTCACGCGGGCCTTTCGCATGCGATGCAAGGCGAAAACGCCGAAAGACCAGGCGCGCAAGACGGTCGCCCCTTCGGCGAGAAGCAGGGCCAGCGCCCAAAGCATTCGCACCCAAGGCGTTCGCCCGGCAACCGCACCCGAACAAAGAAGGCCCGGCGCCGACGGCTCTTCGCCGCGGCACCGGGCCTTGCGCTTGCAAAACTGCGGCCAAGCCGCCGCGCCTTATGCGTAGAAGGCGAACACGCGGCGACGCTCGCCGCCGATGGTGGTCAGGTTGCCATGGCCGGGCAGGACCACCGTGTCGTCAGGCAGGACCGCCAGACGCTTGAGCGACTTGCGCATGGCCGACATGCTGCCGCCGGTGAAGTCGGTGCGGCCGATGGAGCCGAAGAACAACGTGTCTCCGGCGATCAGCACCGGTTTGGCGTCCAGACGCTCGGTGAGCGAAGAGTCCAGGAACAGGCACATGCTGCCCTCGGTGTGGCCGGGGGTGCCGATGACCTTCCACGGCATGTTGCCGATCTTCACCACGTCGCCGTGGTTGACGCGCTGGTCGACCGGGCAGACGGGGAACTGATGGTCGTCTCGCGGAACGGGCTTGTCGCCGCAGATCATATCGGCATCGATGGCCGACGCGATGACGGTAGCGCCGGTAAGGCTGCGCAGCTCGGCGGCCGCCCCCACGTGGTCGGAATGACGATGCGTCAGCACGATGGCATCGAGCTTGCGCCCGCCCAAGGCCGCCACGATCTTCTTCGCATCGCTTGCGGGGTCCACCACGAAAGTGGCGGAGCCGTCCGACACGATGTAGACGTTGGTTTGATACCCGCCCAGAACCAGGAACGCGGCGTCGACGCACGTCCCTTTCACCTTATATGCCATGTTCAACCTCCTGAATCATCATCTTCGAATGTCAAGGACGGACGCACCGCCCCTCCTTTGCCTTGCAACGGGAAGGAGCCCTTCGCCGAAACGCCCTTTCCCCAACGAGCCGGCACGTGAAACCCGCCGCCCCGGAAGCCCCCGAGGCGGCGATTCGGCCGCGCCCTTGCTACAGCTGCGCGGAATCCTTTCCTCCGCCCACCTTCGGCACCATGCGGCGCGCATCGAACACGCCCTCGAGCGCCTTGAGCTTGCTGAGGATGATGTCGATGTGCGTGATGTCGCTGACCTGGAACAGGAAGCGCATCTCGGCCATGCCATCGCGGTGCGACACCGTGTTCGACGACAGCACGTTGGCGCCCATGCCCGACAGCACGAGCACGACATCGGAAAGCAGCTGCAGGCGATCGAGCGCCTCAATGTAGACCTCCACCTTAAACGACGTGTTCTTCGGCAGGTCGCTTTCCCAATGCACCTTCATGATGCGCTCGGGCTGGGCCATGAGCTCCTTGGCGTTCGGGCAGTCGCGGCGGTGCACCGACACGCCGCGGCCGCGCGTGACGAAGCCGATGATGTCATCGCCCGGCACGGGGTTGCAGCAGCGCGACAGGCGCACAAGCGCGCCTTCCACGCCTTCCACCACCACGCCGTTGGAGCTTTTCGTCTCGTGCTTCTTCGGCTTGTTCACCAGCGTGAGCATGGGCGGCAGCTTGCCGGTGGTCATGGCCGCCGTGCCCAGGTTCAGCGGGTCGGGCTGCTGATCGCCCTTGCGGCCCAACTCGGCGAGCAGGCGGTTGGCCACGCTTTGCACGCTCTCCTTGCTGGTGCCGATGCTGACCAGCATATCGTCGGCGTCCTTGTATCCCATGTGGTCGGCGACGGTGCGCAGCGCACGCTCGGAGCGGGTGTTGGAGATGCCCAGGCCATGCTTGCGCATCTCGCGTGCCAGCTTGTCGCGGCCGCTGAGCAGGTCGTCTGCACGGGTGACCTTGCTGAAGTACGCGCGGATCTTGTTGCGCGCGCTGGGCGTTTTCACGATGTTGAGCCAGTCGCGGCTGGGGCTTGCCGACTTCTGCGTGAGGATCTCAACGCGGTCGCCCAGTTGCAGCTCGTAGGCAAGCGGCACGATGGCGCCGTTAACCTTCGCGCCCACGCAGTGGTTGCCCACCTCGGTGTGGATGGCGTAGGCGAAGTCCACGGGCGTGGAACCGGCGCGCAGGCTCATGGCCTCGCCCTTCGGCGTGAACACGAACACCTCGGTAGGCGCCAGGTCCACCTTCAGGTCCTTCAGGAACTCGCGCGAATCGTGCGTCTCGTCCTGCCAGTCCACCATCTCGCGCAGCCAGGCCAGCTGCTTGTCCATGGAGTCGTTGCTGCCGCGACCACCCTTCTCCTTGTAGCGCCAGTGCGCCGCCACGCCGTACTCGCTTTGACGGTGCATCTCCTCGGTGCGGATCTGCACCTCGAGCGGCCGGCCGGCGGGGCCGATGACCGTGGTGTGCAGGCTTTGGTACATGTTGAACTTCGGCATGGCGATGTAGTCTTTGAACCGCCCGGGCATGGGGTGCCACAACGTGTGCACCGCGCCCAACGCCGAGTAGCAATCCTTCACCGACTTGACGATGATGCGCACAGCGATCAGGTCGTAGATCTCGGAGAAGCCCTTGCCCTTCTTCGCCATCTTCTGATAGATGCTGTACAGGTGCTTGGGGCGGCCCATGATCTGCGCCTGGATGCTCACCTTGTCCATCTCGCCGCGCAGCACGGATATGACCTCGTCAAGGTACTCCTCGCGCTCGGAGCGGCTTTCGGTGACCATGCGAGAGACCTGCTTGAACTTGTTGGGCTCGAGGTAGTAGAAGCTCAAGTCCTCAAGCTCCCATTTGATGGAGTTGATGCCCAGGCGGTGCGCGATGGGCGCGTAGATTTCAAGCGTCTCGCGCGACTTGAAGATGCGGCGGTCCTCCTTGAGCGCCGCCAGGGTGCGCATGTTGTGCAGGCGGTCGGCCAGCTTGATGACGATGACGCGGATGTCCTTGCTCATGGCGACGAACATCTTGCGGATGGTTGCCGCCTGCTCGTCGGTGAGGGTTTCCACCTCGATGCGCGTGATCTTGGTGACGCCGTCGACGAGCTGCGCCACGTGCGGGCCGAACTCCTGCTCGACCAGCTGGCTGGTCACGTCGGTATCCTCCACCGTGTCATGCAAAAGCGCCGCGCACAGCGTTTCCGCGTCCATGCGCAGGTCGGCCAGGATAATGGCCACCTCCACCGGGTGCGCGATGAACGGCTCGCCCGACTTGCGGCACGCGCCCTCGTGGGCCGCGGCGGCGAAGCGGAAGGCCTTCTCGAGCTTGGCCTCCTCCTCGTCGGTCAGGTAGCCACGCGTCATATCCTGCAGATCGGCGAAGCGCTCATCAGGTGTTTTCTCGCCCTTGGGCAGCACCTTGGTGGCCTCGGTGGAAAACGCCTTCTCCGCCACGTGCGGGCGACCCAGCAGGCTATCGTCGACGGTTTGCCGGACAACGTCGGGCTGCGCCCCCAGCAGGCCCTGATCCGATCGGCTATTCGACTTGTTCATTTCCAGCCTCCTTTGCAACGGCGGTGGTGGGCAGGATGGGATGGGAGACGCGCCTCTGCAGGTCGCAGGCGTTGCTGCGCATAACCCAATCGCGGAACGCGTGGAAAATCTCGCGCTCGTCCATTCCCTCGCGATAGCGCACGCTGTCGGTGAGCTGCACCTTATCCTGCGTGTCCTTCACGTGGATGGAGCGGACCAACCCGTCGGGGCCGAACATGGCGTGCGCCTCGATAAGCCCCAGCTCGCGGAACACCGCCACGGCGCACGTGACCGACGCCGTGTTCACCGGGAAGATGTCGGTGGACACGTTCTTGGCCAGCTCGGCATCGCTGGTGGTGAAGAACAGCGTATCGGAGGCGCGCTGCATATCGCGCAGCTTGCGATACACCTGCGCCAAGCTGTCATGGCACGGCGTCATATCCGCCAGGATGCGCTCGTTGAGGGCGCAGTCGTTGCGGCTGAACAGCAGGTGCACGCAGGCCGGCTTGCCGTCGCGTCCGGCACGGCCCGACATCTGGTTGAATTCTATTTCATTGAACGGCATGTGGTACAGCACCACATGGCGGATGTTCGGGATATCCACGCCCTCGCCGAACGCGCTGGTGGCGATGAGCACCAAAAGCGCATCGGTGCGGAACAGCTGCTCGATGCGTTTGCGCTCGCTGCGCGACAGGCCGGCGTTGTAGAAGCCGATGAGCGGCGCCACCTGCGGCGCGTGCTTGCGCAGCGCGCGGGCGACGGCCACGGACTGCTCGCAGGAGTTCACGAACACCACCGTCTTCTCGCCGGTTGCCACCAGGTTGGCCAGGTAGTTGTCGCGGCTGGGCACATTACGGCGGTCGTCCAGGCGCAGGTTCGGGCGATCGGAGGCGTCGAACACGCACGTGTCGATGGGCAGCTCGCGGCGCACCGCCTGCGCGCACTCGTCGTCGGCCGTGGCGGTGAGCGCGAGCACCGTGGGGTTGCCCAACCTGCGCACCGCGGCGCCGATGGTGGCGTACGCCTCGCGCTGGCCGGCGCGCGCCAGGCCCACATGGTGCGCCTCGTCGACCACCACGAACTTCACGCGGCCGGTATAGGCGAACGAGTCGGCGTGCCAGGCCAAAAACTCGGGCGTGGTCAGCGCGATGTCCACGCTGCCGTCGGCCAGGCCCGCGAACGCCTGACGGCGCTCGTCGACCGTGGACTCGCCGGTGAGCGTGACCACGGTGATGCCGAAGGGTGCCAACGCCTCGCGCAGATGGAACGCCTGGTCGGCGATGAGGGCGCGCAGCGGGTACACGAACAGGCTGGCCTCGCGGGCAGCCAGCGCGCGCAGCGTGGCGTGCACCTGGAAGGTCAGCGACTTGCCGCGGCCCGTGACCATGACGCCGAGCACCGACTTGCCTTCGGCAAGGTTATCCAGGATGTCGCGCTGGGCCTGATGGAGCTGACCGTCGCCGATGATGGCGCGCACGATGTGCTCGCGCAGGCGCTGCGGGTCCTGCCGCGCCATGGCCTCCCAATGGGCGCGGTTGACCTCCAGCTCGTTCTCGTACTCCTCGATGGCCTCGGGATCGTGCGGCGCGTCGGCGCACAGCTCTTCATCGCGCGTGGCGTACAAATCGCTCACGAAGCTGAGGTTCTCCGGGTTCAGGCATGCCTCCAGGGCGACGCACGTGCGCGCCGGCGACAGCGACTTGAGCATGGCCTTCACGCTGCGGCGGTTCTTCCATTCGTCGATCTGCACCTCAAACGCGGCGTTGACCACGCTGTCGGTCTTCATGAGCGCCTCGATGTCGTTGCAGTGGAACATGATGCCCGCCACCGTGGTGCGCCCGTTGGAAAGCGAGCACGAGAAGTGGTTGCGCTCGGCGCCCACCGCTCGGCTGTGCAGCAGCGTGACGTCGCGCGCCAGGTACACGGGCACGGGATGCTCCTGGCCGAACGGGGCCAGCGCATCGAGCTGCGCTACGTTGCGCAGGGTGAGTTCGTCGAGGTTCACGCAGGCGTCGATGGTGATGAGCGGATGGAACGCGCCCTCGGGCAGCGCGTCCATGTACTCGCACAGGCGGCGTTCGAACTCGGGCAGCTTCTCGGTGGGAAGCGTCACGCCCACGGCCGCCTCGTGCCCGCCGAAGCGCAGCAGCAGGTCGGAGCAGCTTTCCACGGCCTTGAACAGGTTGACCTGGCCCACGCTGCGGCCGCTGCCGCGCGCCTCGTCGCCGTCGATGGTGAACAGCAGGCAGGGCACGCCGTAGGTGTTCACCAGGCGGCTTGCCACGATGCCCTTCACGCCCTCGTGCCACCCTTCGCCGGCCACCACCAGGGCGCGCTGGCCCTTATAGGTTTCGGCTGCCTGGGCCTTGGCGATCTCGGAGAGCTCCGCCTCGATGGCGCGGCGCTGGTCGTTGACGCCCTCGAGGCGCTGCGCCTGCTGGTTGGCCTGCTCGAAGTCGTCGGTGAGCAGAAGATCGAGCGCCAGCTGCGCGTCGCCCATGCGGCCGGCGGCGTTCAGGCGCGGGATGATGGAGAAGCTGAGGTTGGTGGCGGTGACCTGTTTGCCGGAGGCGCCGGAGGTGTCGAGCAGCGCGGCGATGCACGGGCGCGGGGCCTGGTTGATGCGGCGCAGGCCGTCGGCCACCAGGGCGCGGTTCTCGTCGCGCATGGGCATGAGGTCGGCGATGGTGCCGAGTGTGGCGAAGTCGGTGTACTGGCGCCACAGATGCGGTTTGCCGAAGCGCCCGCCAAGCGCTTGCACCATCTTGAGCGCCACGCCCACGCCGGCCAGGATGGCGCTGGGGCAGGCGGGATCGCGCTTCGGGTCTGCCACGGGCACGCCCTCGGGCACCAGGTCGGAAGGCTCGTGGTGGTCGGTGACGGCCACTTCGATGCCGCGCTCCTGCAGCAGGCGCACCTCGGCCTTGCAGGCGATGCCGCAGTCGACGGTCACCAGGAAGTCGGGTTCGACCTGCGACAGGCGCTCGATGGCCGCCGGGGTGATGGCGTAGCCCTCCTCGAAGCGGCGCGGGATGAAGGGCGTGACGTGCGCGCCGAATTCGCGCAGGCCGCGCGTCATGACGGTGGTGGCGGAGATGCCGTCCAAGTCGAAATCGCCGAACACGAGGATGTGGTCGCCGCGGCGGATAGCGGCCTCAAGCGCATCGGCGGCCTCGGACAGCCCGGGGATGATGTAAGGGTCGCGCCAGTCGCGCTCCAGCGATGGCGTGAGGAAACGGTTCGCGGCTTCCGGGGTGTCGATGCCGCGCGAGACGAGCGTGGCCGCGATGAAGTGCGGCATGTGCAGCTCGCGCTGCAGGCATGCGACCGCCTCGGGCTCTGCCGCCTTGATGTTGAATCTGGCAGACATGGTGGGTACCTACTTATTGCAGTGCTTTCCTATAGTTCCCCTCTATTGTCGCACAACTGCATGGCGCCGCCGCCGGGAAGTGCCGCGGTCGGCGGGCAACGTCGCAAGCGGTTCGGGCGACGCGCCAAGCCACTCCGCAAAGAAACGCGACGATGACGGAAAACCGCGCGACGCCGCCCCGTTCGCCCCTGCCACACCTGCGCCGTTCGCAGCTTTTTTGCAGCCTTTCGCCCTTCGCCCGCAGCCTGGCGCGGGCGTGCGATAATGGGGCCTTCCTACCCTGAACAACGTGCAGGAGCATCGCATGGCCAACTGCCTCGTCGCCCAATCGGGCGGCCCCACCGCCGTCATCAACGCCAGCCTCGCCGGCGTCATCCGCGCAAACCAGCTCAACCCGCTCTACGACCGCGTCCTCGGAGGCCTTAACGGCATCGAGGGCACGCTGGCGGGCAACCTGTTCGACCTGACCGATTTAAGCGGCCGCGAGATCGAGGTGCTCAAGCAAACGCCCTCGTGCGCGCTGGGCACGTGCCGCTACAAGTTCTCCGAAGAAGCCGATTTCCAGCGGCTTATCGACGTCATGGACGAGAACGACATCTCCACCATGTTCTATATCGGCGGCAACGGCTCCATGTCCACGGTTGCCGCCATGACGGCCTGGGCCGCCGAGCGCAACCTGGATAAGCGCTTCATCGGCATCCCGAAGACCGTCGACAACGACCTGGGGCTCATGGACCACTGCCCCGGTTTCGCCAGCGCCGCGAAGGTGGCGTGCGAGATCACCCACGCCACGCGCATGGACTACGACGCCTACACGCGCCCCGAGGTGTTCGTGCTGGAGACCATGGGCCGCGACGCGGGCTGGCTTGCGGCAAGCACGTGCCTGACCGGCGACGTCGACCTGCTCGTGCTGCCCGAGGTTGATTTCCGCCGCAGCATCTTCTTGGAGCAGGTACGCGCGAAGATGGAGCAGCAAGGCAGCTGCTACGTGGTGGTGTCGGAAGGCGCGCGCTGGTACGACGGCACGTACCTGTCGGCCAACGGCAAGGCCGCCGACGGGCTGGGCCACGCCATGCTGGGCGGAGCCGCCGGACGGTTGAAGTCCATGATCGTGGAAGCCGGCATCGTGCCGCGATGCGTGGTGCAGGACCTGTCGCGCGTGGCACGCTCGAGCAACTTCGCCATGAGCCTGGTCGATCTTGAGGAATCCTACGACCTGGGCGTTTCCGCGCACATGCGCAGCGCGAAGCCCGAGTTCACCGGACAGGTGGTGGGCATCCGCCGCGGTCAGGGCGTCGACGGCGGCTACAACACCGAGTTCTTCGCCTGTCCCGCCTCCGACCTGGCCAATTTCGTGCGCCCCTTCCCCGCCGAATGGATCCTGCCGAACTACCAGGGCGTCTCCGACGAGGCGCTTGATTACTTCCGCCCGCTCATCCAAGGCGAGCCGAAGCTCATCTGCGAGAACGGCATCCCCGTGACCATGCGCCCCTTCAACAGGCGCTAGCGGGCAAGGCCCGCAGGCAGGAAAGCGAAGCGGCTGCCGCCGCGAAGACGATAAGCTTGCAGACGGCAGGTGCCGAACGCGAGAACGTCCGGCGACCCTCAACGGGGCGCCGGACGTTTCATTCTTTTGGGCGGATAAGGTGCCGAAGCGTTACTCGGCTGCGACGAACGTGTCGCGATCGGGCGCGAACGACTGCATGGCGGCGATGGTGCGCTCGAACAGCTCGTCGAGTTCCCACCCCAGCATTTCGGCACCGCGGCGGATGACGTCGCGGTTCACGCCGGCGGCGAAGCGCTTGTCCTTGAACTTCTTCTTGAGCGACTTCACGTTGAAGTCCATGACGGACTTGCTCGGGCGCATGATGACCGCCGCGCCGATAAGCCCCGTCAGCTCCTCGGTGGCGAAAAGCACCTTCTCCATCTGCAGCTCGGGCGCGGGCAGGCTGGGGTTGAAATCGCTGTTGTGCGTCTGGATGGCGCGGATGAGCTCGGACGACCCGCCGGCTGCCGCGATCAGCTCCGCAGCATATACCGTGTGGTTCTCGGGATCGTCGTCGTGCTCTTCCCAGTCAAGGTCGTGCAGAAGGCCGACGATGCCCCAAAAGCCCTCGTTTTCCGCATCGAACTCGCGCGCGAAATAGCGCATGGTCTGCTCGACCGTCTCGCCGTGCTCGATGTGGAAGGCGTCTTGGTTGTGGGCTTTGAGCAGGTCGAAAGCCGCTTCACGGGTGATACCGGCATCAAGGGTTGCCATTGCATGCTCCTATATTCAATCTGTTGCATTTTTAGGCGTCATATCGAATGCTTATAGATGCAATGCAGACTCTGGCGGGTAGG
>CALEWN010000350.1 GCA_937925385.1 uncultured Senegalimassilia sp. | reverse complement strand
TCCACGTCGCCGCTAAGCGTCTTCAGATCGTTCAAATCGCGCTGCAGCTCATCGTTGCGGGCGGTCAGGGAATCGATGGCGAATCGCAGCTGCTCCTTGTTCGGATCGGAGTCGGGCATCTGATCGTGCACGATCTGCAGCTGCTCGATGACGGCGGTGTTCATGTCCAGCACGCCCTGGGCACGATCGGCCGCGGCATCCACCGTGCCCTGCGCGCTGGATATGGCGTTGGACGCATCGGTTATCGACCCGGCCACCTGCGAGGCGATCTGCGACAACACCAGGTTCGTGTTCGACATGCCGGGCATGGCAACCGACGTGAACGTGCCCAGGCTGTTTTGCAACGTCAGGGAAAGGTCGCTCACCTGCTGCAGCTGATCTTGCACGGTCCGAGCATCGGTGCGAGCCTGCTCAAGCTGATTTTTCGCCGATTGCGCCTTCTGGCGGGCCTCCTCGGTGGAGGCAGCCAGCCCGCTTACGGTCGTGCGCGCATCGGAGATGGAATCGACGGCGTGCGAAAGTTGCGCGGTCGAGTTGCTCTGCGCTACGCCAAGGTTCTGCTCCGCTTCGGCGATCTTGTCGTTGAGCGTGTCCGCCACCACAGAGCTGACCGTCGAGACGAACTGGCCGTTGATGGTCTCGTCAAGGGTGGAGGAACCCGCATCCGTCACCTTCGGCGACACGGGGTTCATCTTCTCGTTAACGTAATACTGCAGGTTGGGCTGCTGGAAATCGCCGGTCACGATGGTGAACAGGTTGGCGGTGAAGTCTTCAGGGATGACGAACGCCGCGTACACCTCGCCCGACTCCACTTTGCGCATCGCATCGTCGTAATCGGTGAATTCCCATTTCAGCTGGTTGTTCTCGTGCAACGTGTCCACGATTTGATCGCCCAGGTTCATCTGACCCATCAAGTCGTTCTCGGACCCGGCGTCTTCGTTGACCACGCACACGCGCATATTGCCCGTGTTGTCATAGGGGTTCCAAAAGCCGATGACGTTGAACCACGTGTACGTTGACGGCAGCACGACCAGCACCACGACCACCACCAGGGCGGCCGGCGCCTTCAAAAGACGCAGCAGATCGCGGCCGAGCACGTGCAGAACGTTTTTCATAGCAAGCGGTACCTCTTCCATTGCCAGCGCTATCGAGCGCGAATCGAAAACCTCGCGGCGCCATCTCGAAAACAAGCGCGGGCGGCCAGCCTCACGGCAGACCGCCCGCGCCCAAGCGTCAAGACGACAGGCGCCCTATTGCGTACCCGCCATTGTAAAACACCCCACCTGCGGCGCTACTCCGCATAGCGCCAAACCACAGAATCCGTTTCATTCCTGTAAGAATCTCCCTAACGAAGCGAATATAAAGGCCGTGCACCGCACCCTCCTACGCGCGGCTCGGCAGCCCCACGGACGCTTGGTCGAGCACATGGCCGTCCATCGCGCGGCGCAGCTCGTTGAGATAGAAACCTTCCGGCAACCCCAACTCGCAATCGAGTGCATACACGTTCAACGTGTAGCTATGCGTAGCATCAGGCGGCTGCGGGCCGCAGTAACGGGAATGCACCTGCGGGTTATCGCTGCCATGCGCCATAGGCGACCAGTTGCTGTTGCGCCCCTGCACCATGGCGACCGCGCCCGTACGGCTGGCATCCTCGGGAACGACCATCGTGGTTGCCGGCAGGTCGCACGCCGTCCAGTGAATCCAGCAGAAGCCGCCCACGGGAATGGCGTCAAAGTCGATGAATGCCAGGGCAAGCGTCCGCGCCTCCTGCGGCACATCGCTTATCTCGATGGGAAACGAACGCACGGGAAAGCCCTCCAGCCGGTCCGGCTCGGACGCATACTTCCCGAACCTATCCGCAAGCAGACCGCCATCCAACTCAACATGCACCTTCATAAGCTGCCCCCTTCCCTTCCATTGTTTCAAAAGCCACGGGCGAGCACGCTGTCGCCGCGCCGCAGGAGAACATGCGACGCCCGCCACGCTTGCAGACGGAACGCACCCCGCTCAAGCGCTGCAAAGGACCCTTACACCCGCAAGCTCCAACGCCCTATCAGCGCAGGGCCTTCCGCGCAGGCCGCTCTTCCCCGCAGTGTAGCATGCGCCGAACCGGGCGTCGTCCCGCCTGGCGCCGCGCGTTGGAAAATCTGCGCTTTTCGCGGGAGCCGTGCCAGCGTCCTGTCCATTCGTTATGATGAACCTTACCTTTATATACGATTGGAGGGATGCCTCACCATGTGCGGTATCTGCGGATTCACGCAGGCTGATGATGCAAGCCTGCCCACCCTGAAAGCCATGTGCGACGTCATGGCCCATCGCGGGCCCGACGGCGAAGGCCAGTACATCGACGCCGAAAGCGGCATCGCCTTAGGCCATCGCCGCCTTTCGCTCATCGACCTTGCCAACGGCAACCAGCCCATGGTGCGCTCCACGGGCGACCACGCCGCCGTCATCACCTCGCCGGCGCTGCGCCTTGACGGCACCCCGTGCGGCACGCCCGAGCAGGCAGCCGCCAAAGGCCGCTACGCCATCGTGTTCAACGGCGAGATCTACAACTACCGCGACCTGCGCGCCGAGCTTGAGGCGCAGGGCTGGCGGTTCCAAACCAACTCCGACACCGAGGTCCTGCTCACCGGCTATCTGGCATGGGGCGAAGGCGTGCTCGACCGCCTGCGCGGCATGTTCGCATTCGCCATCTGGGACCGCGATACGCGCGAGCTGTTCTGTGCGCGCGATTTCTTCGGCATCAAGCCGTTTTACTACACGCAGCAAAACGGCCGCTTCATCTTCGCATCCGAGATCAAGTGCATCCTCGAGCATCCGGACTACACGCGCGAGCTCAACCGTGAAGCGCTCGAGCAATACCTGTGCTTCCAGTTCAGCGCCCTTCCCGAAACCTTCTTCAAGGGCATCTTCAAGCTGGCTCCCGCGCACTGCATGACCGTGCACGCCGACGGGTCCATCACCGAGCGCCGCTATTGGCGCCCCGAGTACAACTTCGATGCGCAACGCAGCCGCCAGGACACCGTCGAGGCCATCGACGAAGCCGTGCGCGATAGCGTCCGCTACCACAACGTGGCCGACGTCGAGGTCGGCAGCTTCCTGTCCTCGGGTATCGACTCCAGCTACATGGCGGCGTGCCTGGCGAAGGAAAACCCCGACATCAAAACGTTCACCGTGGGCTTCGATTGCTACAAGAACGCCGCCGCCAACAACGCCGAAGGCGCCGGCGGCATGATGCGCGACGAAATCTCGTGGGCCCACGAGCTTGCCGACGAGCTGCATATCGCCAATACCAACAAGTACATCGGCGAGGACGAGTACTGGGAAAGCCTGCCCCGCGTGCAGTGGCACATGGACGAGCCTTCGGCCGACCCTTCGGCTGTGGCGCTGTACTTCGTGGACCAGATCGCCGCAACGCAGGTCAAGGCCGTGCTTTCCGGCGAAGGCGCCGACGAGTTCTTCGGCGGCTACCGCATCTACCAAACGCCGTTCTCCAACGCAAAGCTGTCCTGGGCCCCGAAAGGTCTGCTGCGCGGCGCTTCCGGCGTCATGCGCAAGCTGGGCATCCGCGGCGCGAACTATCTTGAGCGCGCCAGCGAAACGCCCGAGGATTGGTACTACACCAACGCCAACGGCGTCGCTTTCACCGTGGAGGAGCGCGCCCAGCTGCTGCGCGGCGGCTGCAACGCCCCCACCCCCCAGCAGCTCACCGCGCCGGTATACGCCGAGGTCAAGGACCTGGATGAAACCACACGCATGCAGTATGTCGACCTGTACTTCTGGCTGGTCGGCGACATTCTGTTGAAAACGGACAAGATGTCCATGGCCCATTCACTGGAGTCCCGCGTGCCGTTCTTGGATCGCCGCGTCTTCGATGTGTCGGCAACCATCCCTACCCCGCTCAAGGCCAACGAAACGCAAACCAAGCTCACGCTGCGCGAGGCGTCCGAACGCGCCATCCCGAAGGACTGGGCGCAGAAGGAGAAGCTTGGCTTCCCCGTCCCTGTGGTGAACTGGCTGCGCCAGGACCGCTACTACAACCAGGTGAAGGAATGGTTCACCGGCGATATCGCGCGCGAGTTCTTCAACACCGACGAGCTGGTACGTTTGCTCGACGAGCACAAGGCCGGTGCCGACCGTAGCCGCAAGATTTGGATCGTTTACATGTTCCTCATGTGGTACAAGATCTACTTCGTGGACAAAACGGTGCCGGAAAAGCCGAAAGCGCGCTAGTTGACGCAATGCCGTAACGTCGAAACCCCTTGCAACCCACCAGGCTGCAAGGGGTTTTTCATTTGTTAGGACGATTGGAGAAGAACCCTTCGTCACGCCAAGCGCGACGTTCGAACGCTTGTCAGGTGACCGTGCTCATCCTCGAACACGCACAAGCGCTTATCGCGGCTTTCGTACAGATGGGTGAACTTCGCAAGGTGACGCTTTCTTTCCGCCTTGCGCCCAGGGCGCTTGGCTTCCTGCTTGCCCGCCATCAGTACTGCACCTTCCAAAACACCAGCCCGCCCGCGGGGGCGTTCTCCCCCGCCGCGGTTCGGTCGCGGGCCTCAAGCACCTCTCGCACCCATTCGGGCTTACGCAAGCCGCGACCCACCATGACCAGCGTGCCCACGATGGTACGTACCATGGAATGTAGGAACGCATTGCCGACCACTTTGATGGTCAGCACCTCCTCGCCCATGATGGTCTCGCGCGAAAGCGAGATCTCATGCACGTTGCGACACGTAGGCTTGCCCACGGCGCTTGCCGCCATGCAAAAGCTTTTGAAATCGTGCTCCCCTTCTAGATAACGGGCAGCCTGTTGCATGGTGCTCATATCCAAGTCGGTATGCACGAACCAGCTGAAATCGCGCATGAACAGCGGAGGCGTATCATCCAGGCAGATATGGTAGTGATATTCGCGCCATTGTGCATCGAACCGAGCGCTGAAGCCCGGTTCGCGCTCCTCGACCTTGCGCACCGTGATGTCCTCGTGCGTTAACGCGTTCAAGCTGCGACGCAGGCTGTACAGGCTGCGACTTTCCAGCTCATCGGCGGAAACGTTGAAGCTGACCACCTGGCCAAGCGCATGCACGCCCGCGTCGGTACGACCCGAGCACACCACTTCCACCGGCCGGCGCATCACCATGGAAAGCGCCTGCTCAAGCTCGCCTTGAACGGTAAGCTTGCCAGGCTGGCGTGCAAACCCGCAAAACGGGCCGCCATTATAGGAAACCGTTAACGACAAGGTACGCTCGGCGTCCTCGCGGTTGAAGTCCGCAGCATCGCTCGCCCGTGCGGCATCGGCGTACACCGATGCGCCTTCGGTTTGCGTCGGCGCCACTGCGCCTTCCACCTGCGCCACCGCGCCTTCGGCTTGTAACGCTTGCTTGTTGTGTTCAATCGTTTTATCCATGCGGTCCATGATACGCGACAACTGCCGGCAAAAGAAACGGGACCCGGATTCACATCCGGGTCCCATGGGATATCCAATACCAAGCAGCCCAGCCGCTATGCCGTAAGCACGTTATAGCCGAACAAATCCGTCAGCTCGCTGCGCATGATAGGGCTTTCCGCGTCCACCGTGACCGGAAGCTCCGCCCGGAACTTATGCCCATCGCTTTGCTTCACGAACAGCACCACGCCATCGCGCCCCGGATACGATTTCAGGATGCGGCTCAAACGCATGGACTTCGATTGGTCGAAATCAGACATAGGCACGCTCAGGCGCAGCTGGCGAGGCTTTGCATCTTCTTCGCTCAGCTCTAGCGTCTCCGTCTCGAACACCATGATCTGGTTGCCGCGATCGGAGTGCTCGAACTTGCCCTTGATCTTGACGATAGCGTCCTCTTGGATGGCCTCGGCGTTCTCCTCGTACTTGAAGCAGATGCACTCCACGTGGCCCGTGGTGTCCTCCAGGTCGAACGTGGCCATCTTCGTGCCGCGCTTCGTCAGCTTCGTCACCACGTTGGACACCATGCCTACGAACACCGCGGACTTGATTTCCTTTGTGCGCTCGGCCAAATCACCCAGCTGCCACTTCGTGATGCGCGAGATGTAGTTCTCGTACGGCGTGAGCGGATGGTCCGAGACGTAGATCTTCATGATCTCCTTCTCGTACGTCAGCAGCTGGCGCTTCGGCCACTCCACTCCATCCGGAGCAGGCACGTCTTCCTGAAAGCCCGAATCCTCATCGTCCGCGAACAAGTCGAACATGCTCACCTGACCGCGATCGCGGTCCTTCTGGCGCTTCGCCGCACCTTCAAGAAGCGGCGTCTCCTCGATGAAGTACATGAGCTGCTTGCGCGTGTACCCCGTCGAATCGAACGCACCGCCCTTGATAAGAGCTTCGAGCGTCTTTCGGTTGTAGCACTTCGCATCAACGCGGTTCACGAAGTCGTGCAAACTGGTGAACGGACCGTTCTTCTCGCGCTCCTCGATGATCTCGTCGGCAACGTTTCGCCCGACGCCGCGCACGCCGACCAGGCCGAAACGGATACCGTTTTCAACAGGGGTGAACTCGGCGTTCGACGAATTGATATCAGGCGGCAGCACGGGCGTGCCGTTGTGGTTGCAGCTGGAGATGTAGCGGATCAAGCGATCGGTGTTGCCCATGTAACTGGACAGCACTGCCGCCATGTACTCGTTCGGGTAATGCGCCTTCAGGTAAGCCGTGCGCATAACCAGGATCGAGTACGCCGCCGAATGCGATTTGTTGAACGCGTACTTCGCGAACTTCTCCGCGTCGTCCCAGATCTTCTTTGCGATCTCAAGCGAGTACCCGTTCTCGACCGCGCCGTTGTTCCAGTCCTCCTGCAGCATGCGCATGATGTCGAGCTTCTTCTTGCCCATTGCCTTGCGCAGCTTATCTGCCTTGCCGGCGGAAAAGCCGCTCATGACCATAGACACCTGCATGATCTGCTCTTGGTAGACCATGGTGCCGTAGGTTTCCTCGAGCACCGGACGAAGACGTTCGTCGTAGTAATGCACGGGCGTCTTGCCGCTTGCTACCTTAACGTAGTCGTCGACCATGCCGGACTCCAACGGGCCCGGACGATTCAGGGCGATCGAAGCCACGATGTCGCTGAACCTCTTCGGTGGCAGGCGCGCGAACAGGCTGACGTACAGGCCACCCTCAACCTGGAACAGGCCGTCCATGTTGCCCGAGCGCATAAGCGCGAACGCCGCCTCATCGTCGGTGGGGATCTCCTCGGGGATGATCTTGCGGCCCGTGGTCATCTCCACGTTACGGCACGCGCGCGAGAGCACGCCCAAGGTTCGCAAGCCAAGGAAGTCCATCTTCAACAGGCCTAGGTCAGGCGTGTAATGACCGTCGTACTGCGTGATGATGCCGCCGCCCTTGGTGTCGCGCTTGACCGGCACATGGTCAGCCATAGGGTCTCGGCAGATGATGGTTGCGCATGCATGCACGCCCTCGCCGCGCACGTGGCCCTCGATGGACTGCGCCGCATCCACGACTGCCTTGACGTCCTCTTCGGTGTCGTAGGCCTTCTTCAAATCGGGATTGGTGTCCAGCGCCTTCTGGATAGTGATGCCCAGCTCATCGCCGATCATCTTGCAGATCTTGTCACCTACGCTGTAAGGATAATCGAGCACGCGCGCGGCATCGCGCACGGCGTTCTTCGCCTGCAGCTTGCCGAACGTGATAACGCCCGTAACATGATCGGCGCCATACACCTCGCGAATGTGCTCGATAACCTCCTGGCGACGTTCATCCTCGAAGTCGCAGTCGATATCGGGCATCTCCACGCGTTCCGGGGAAAGGAATCGCTCGAACAGCAAACCGTTTGAAAGCGGCTCCAAGTCGGTGATGCCCATGGCATATGCAACGATGGAACCAGCAGCAGAACCACGACCCGGCCCAACGCCGATGCCCTGGCTTCGCGCCCAATCCAGATATTCCTGCACGATCAGGAAGTACGCGGGGAAGCCCTGCTGAATGATGACGCTCATCTCGTATTCGGCGCGGTCAAGCGGCTCTTTGGGAATAGGGTCGCCATAACGCTTCTTCATACCCTCGAGCACCTGATGACGGAACCAGCTCTCGTCCGTCTCGCCTTCAGGAAGCGGGAACTTCGGCAGAATGGAATCGCGCTCAAGGATGACGTTGCATTTCTCGGCAACTTCAACCGTGGTGTCGCACGCCTCGGGGAAATCGCGAAGCGCCTCGCGCATCTCCTCTTCCGTTTTCATATAGAACTGGTCGTTCTCGAACTTCATGCGGTTCGTGTCGTTGACGGCCGAACCCGTGCCGATGCACAGCATGATGTCCTGCGCCTTCGCATCTTCCTGCAACAGGTAATGGAAGTCGTTCGTTGCGATGGTCTTCAGGCCTGCACGATGCGCAACCTCGGTAAGCTGGTGATTCAGCTCCGTTTGCGTAAGGCCGCCATCGGTGCGGATGCCCTGGTTTTGCAACTCGATGTAAAAGTCGCCCGGTTCGAAGCAGCTCGCGAACTTGTTTGCCCACTCCACCGCTTCATCGAACTGGCGGTTATCCAGCAGCTTCGGGATGATGCCCGCGATGCAGGCAGACGAGCCGATGATGCCCTTGCCATATTTCTGCAGCATGCTGAACGTGGTTCGCGGCTTGTAGTAGAAGTTATCGACATGAGACTCGCTGACCAGGTTCAACAGGTTGTGATAACCCTCGTTGGTTTTCGCCAGCAACAGCAAGTGGTAAAGCTTAGGCTTCACATCCTTGCGAAGCTTCGCAACCGTAAATCGGCTTGACCTTCTTGCCGGTTTCCTTCTCAATGGCTGCGCACGCATCGCACAGCTCGGGAACGCCCGACATAACGCCATGATCGCTGATCGCCACCGCGGGCATGTCAAGCTCCGCAGCGCGACGGACCATATCCTTGATATGCGTCAGGCCGTCGAGCAAGGAATATTCGGTATGGTTATGCAAATGAACGAACGCCATGGATGCGCCTCGAATCTTCTCGCAAGCTGATGTGCTGCGCTTCGGTAAGGCCGATGGGCAGATCACCGAAGCAGGGTTTTCCGGTTCCCCATCATAGCAGCCTTTAACGCACGTGTGTTCGAACAAACGATGGATTTCGCACGGGGTTTCATGAGACTATACGCAAAACGGCCCCCGCCTTTCGGCAGGGGCCGTTTCAGGTGAACAGCCGATGGATACGACCGTCGCGTTGCCAGCAGTCGCACCAGCGGCCGCGGGTTCAGATGTTCAAGCCAACACCCAGGCTATGCAGCAACAGGCGTTGCGCTATCGGCAAGGATGATCACCTTGTCGTCGGTAACCTGCACGTAGCCGCCCTTGACTTCGTAGCGCTGCACGGTGCCGCCCCCTGCAGGCGTCAGGCGAATCTCGCCATCGGCCAGCACGGACACCAGCGGAGCGTGACCGGCCAGAAAGCCCATCTCACCCTCGACACCCGGGACGACGACCATTTCAACCTCGCAAGCTGCAAGCTTCTCGGCAGGTGTGACGATGTCGCACTTGAAGCTAGCCATACTACGCTTCTTCCTTCTTCATTTCCTCGTAAGCAGCGTAGACGTCGTCGATGCCGCCCTTCAGACGGAAGCACTGCTCGGGGATCTCGTCGCACTCGCCGTCGAGAATGGCAGCGAACGAGCGAACGGTGTCCTCCATCTTGACGTACTTGCCGGGCAGGCCGGTGAACTGCATTGCCACGTGGAAGCACTGGCCGAAGAACTGCTGAGCCTTACGCGCACGGGAAACCGTGAGCTTCTGCTCCTCGGACAGCTCGTCCATACCCAGGATGGCGATGATGTCCTGCAGGTCCTTATAGTTCTGCAGCAGCTCCTGGATGCCGGTGGCCACACGGTAGTGCTCCTCGCCCACGATTGCGGGATCCAGAGCGCGAGAAGTGGACTCCAGCGGGTCGACGGCCGGGTAGATGCCCAGCTCGGCGATGGAGCGGGACAGAACGGTCTTTGCATCCAGGTGCGTGAACGTCGTAGCCGGAGCGGGGTCGGTCAGGTCGTCGGCGGGCACGTAAACTGCCTGCACGGACGTAATGGAACCCGTAGACGTGGACGTAATGCGCTCCTGCAGGTCGCCCATCTCGGTAGCCAGCGTGGGCTGGTAACCAACGGCGGACGGCATACGGCCCAGCAGTGCGGACACCTCGGAACCGGCCTGCGTGAAGCGGAAGATGTTGTCCACGAACAGCAGAACGTCCTGGCCCTGATCACGGAAGTACTCGGCCTCGGTCAGACCAGCCAGGCCGACGCGCAGACGCGCTCCCGGAGGCTCGTTCATCTGGCCGTAGACCAAGCAGGTCTTGTTGATAAC
>CALEWN010000349.1 GCA_937925385.1 uncultured Senegalimassilia sp. | reverse complement strand
AATTCCAATAAAACCAAAAGTTCGGATAGTTCTCAAAGAGTTGTTAATCAGGCCTTGACTTCATATAGCTGGCCTCCTTTCCTTTTATGTTGCGCGTTACCCGCGCAGCAGCTTGTTGAGAAACGCCACGGAATCTCGCATGGCCCTTAGAGCTACCAGGTCGTCGGCGAAGCTCACGTCTATGCGGGCGATGCCCGCCGCCTCGTCCAACCATTCGCTGGTACCCACGATCGGGTGGTCATGCGGCGCACCCGCCACATGAGGCGGAGCTTCCGCAGCTACGCCGGGCAACGTGAGCCACTGCCCCGCTTCCGCACGTACTTGCAGGTCAACCACCAGATGCTCCAGCAAATGAGGCAGCGGGGTGCAGTCCATGACCGCCGCGAAGGTGGTGCCGCGCTCGTTGACGCAGGCATGCCGCGCAAGCGTGGGAACCTCGGCCAGCACGCGCGACATCAGCTGGAGCGAGGTGACGCGCGGGGCGTTGCCGAACGCCACCTGGCACACCAAATGGCCGCGCCGCACCTCCATGCGCTCGACGTGGATAGGGGCCGCCGAAGCTGCCCCGTCCGCGCAGACGCCGTCATGCGTCATCGCAGCGACCCGCTTTTCAGCTGCTCGAGGGTCACCGCGTTGCTGCCCGCCGACTCGATGCCGCCCTCGGCGACCGCGCCGGTGAACCCTTGCGAACCGGAACCGCTAGAGCCATCGGCGGAATCGCCCGCTGCATCCGCGCCGGCGGTTTCGCCATCAGCAGATTCGCCATTTGCCGCATCATCCGCGGAGGACGCGTCGGCGTCCTGGGCCGGCGCCGAGCTTGCCGGCACTTCCACAGCGCCTTCGCCTGGCGTGCGGTCGAGCACCGTCACACCGTCGACAACCTCCTCGCGCGGGACTTCCTTGCCTTGCAATCCGCTGATGAGCTGGCCGAACTGCCAGCCGATATCGCTGAACAGGTTGCCCCAGAACGAGAACCCGTCACCGTCGGTGATGACCAGCTCGCTGCGGTCGGCCGAGAAGCGGTAGCGCCCCTGGCCCTGCAGGTCGCCGAACGTGAATGTGATGGTCTTCGCCCCGGTGTCGAGCGTGTAACCGTAGGCAACGTCGCTGGTCAGATGGATTTCCTGACCATCAACCGTGACCAGGGACGTTGTACCGTTCGCGTACCACGCGCCCTGGAAGTCGGCGGCGTCGTCGTAGCGAAGCCAGCGGCCCCACGAGAACGATCCGACCATGATCACCACCATGGCGATCGCCACCAACACGGCAACGACGGGCCAGGTCAGGTGCAGCGCAGGCAGGTTGAACGGAAGCTTACGCGCCGCTTTGCCAGCCTGCGACCCTTCGCCGGCTTCCCGCCCTTGCGAGGAATCGCCTTCAGCAACGCCCTGACCTGCGGCATCGGCGCCTTCGCCTTCCCCGCCGTGCCTGAGCATGCGCTGCCGACGCTCGAGCCTGCGCTTGGCCGCCTCGCCTGCGATGGCGGCGCGGGCGGCATCCTTCGCGCGCTCGGCATCGGCTTCGGAGACGGTGCCTTCCATCTGCTTCGCCTGATCGGAAGCGGTCTTTTCGGCCTTCGCGACCGAGAAACGCTTCAGGTGGCGCTTCATCCCCGCCGCCTTGGTTTGCGCTGCAGATGCCTGCTCGGCAGGTGCGGCGGATTCCCCGGCCGATGCCGGGGCTTTCCCGTCCCCGCCCGATTGAACCGAGGGAACGTTCAGCGGCTTGCGGGCCTTCGTCGGCTTGCCTGCTCCGCGCTTCGACGCGGAGGGCCTGGGCTGTTGCGAGACCGAAGGCCTGGCGGGCTGCGCAGCGGAAGACCCCGCAGGCCGCCCGGCGGGTTGTGCGCCTGCCGCTTCCCTGTCCTGAACTGGGGCTGCCTGGTTCGCCGCCTGGTTCTGCTTCAGGCGCGTCGAGCTTTGCGGCATGGCTATGCGCCGCTTGGGCTTGCCCGGTGCCGCCGCCTGTGAGCCAGCTTGATTCGCCGCGTTCGCAGCGACATCGTTCGACCCGGCCGAGACCGCATCGGGGCGCACCTCGGGACGGGCAACCGCTTTGCCCTTAACGGAAGGGCGCGCCGGTTTGCCCGGCGCGCCCTGTTCGTTATTCTGCTTCGGTGGCTTTCGTTTCGTTACCACGTGCAAAATACCTTATCTACGTGCAGTTTTCCTTCGGAAGGCCATGCGCCGGCTTTAAGCCTGGTCGCCGATGACCTCGACGCCGCCCATGTAGGGGACCAGCACCTCGGGGACCTTGATGGTGCCGTCGGCCTGCTGATAGTTCTCCATGATGGCGGCCATGGTGCGGCCCACCGCCAGGCCGGAGCCGTTCAGCGTGTGGACGTAGCGCGAGCCCTTGAAGTTCTCGGGGTCGCGGTACTTGATGTTCGCACGACGCGCCTGGAAGTCGACGCAGTTGGAGCAGGAGCTGATCTCCTTGTAAGCGCCGTAGCTGGGCAGCCAGACCTCCAGGTCGTAGGTCTTGGCGGCGGAGAATCCGATGTCGCCGGTGCACAGGCTGATCACGCGATACGGCAGGCCCAGCAGCTGCAGGATGTTCTCGGCGTCGTTGACCATGGACTCCAGCTCGTCGTAGCTTTCCTCGGGCTTGGCGTACTTGACCATCTCCACCTTGTCGAACTGGTGCACACGGATGAGGCCGCGCGTGTCGCGACCGGCGCTGCCGGCCTCCTCGCGGAAGCACGGGGTGAACGCGCAGTAGTGAAGCGGCAGGTCGGAAGCCTCGAGCACCTCGCCGGAGTGGATGTTGGTCAGCTGCACCTCGGCCGTGGGAATCAGGTAGAGGCCCTCACGGGTTTTGAACAGATCGTCCTCGAACTTGGGCAGCTGGCCGGTGCCGGTCAGCGTGTTGGCGTTGGCCATGGCCGGGCACCACCACTCGGTGTAGCCGCGGCTGGTGTGCGTGTCGGCCATGAAGTTGATGATGGCGCGCTCCAGGCGGGCGGCCTGGCCGCGCAGCAGGACGAAGCGGCTGGCAGCCAGCTTCACGGCGCGCTCGGGCTCGAGCATGTGCAGGTCGGCGCCCAGGTCCCAGTGCGGCTTCATCTGGATGCCCTCGGCCTCGAAGTCGCGCGGGGTGCCCCAGCGACGCACCTCGGGGTTGTCGTTCTCGTCGTCGCCCACGGGCGTGGTGTCGGCCGGCATGTTCGGCGTGCGCAGCAGGATGTCATGCAGCTCGGAATCGGCTGCCTCGCGCTTGGCGGAGACGGCGGCCAGCTGGTCGTTGATCTCGCGGACGCGCTCCTTGGCGGCCTCGGCCTTGTCCTTTTCGCCAGCGGCCATCATCTGGCCGATGCTCTTGGACGTGGCGTTGCGCTCGGCCTGCAGGGCCTCTTCCTCGGTGATGGCGGCACGACGAGCTTCGTCAAGTTTGGAGAAGCGCGACGCGTCCCATGAAGCATGACGGTTCTTCATCGCCTGGGCGACGGCTTCCTGGTTTTCGCGAACGAACTTAAGATCTAGCATTGCGCGCTCCCCTTCTATGAATCGGTTGTAGTAGAGCAGTTTCCCAGTATAGCGCAGCGAACGCGCGTGCGGCGCGGGCGATGAGGGGCCTTCACGGGAGCGGCATGCGAAGGCGCAAGGATTGCGAGGGCGCTATGCGCGGCGTGCGAATCGGGCGAGGGAGCTTCGCTTCCAGCCGATCGTTGCGGCTGTGCGATAACCGTGCAGCGGGCGTTTGACGCGGGAAGGCCTGCGCCGCGACAGCGATAATGGGGTCATGAAAACGATTACGAACATAACCGACCGGCTGTTCCGCAAGGTGGAGCCGGTCGATCCCGCCTTTGGAAGCGAAGCTGCCGAAACCTGCGCGCCAGCGTTTTGCGCCATCGACTGCCCGGGCCGCTGTCCGCTTGAGCTGCACCTGCGCGACGGCGAGCTGGCGCGCGTGTCGGCGAACAAGGCCGCCCCCGCGTGCCACCGCGGGCTGTCCATGCGCGCGTGGGCGAACAGCCCCGATCGCCTTATGTGGCCCCTGCGGCGCGTCGGGCCGCGCGGTTCCACACAGTTCGAGCGCGTGACCTGGGACGAAGCGCTCGACAAGATAGCCGACCAGCTGGCCCGCATCCGCCGCGAGCACGGCAACGAGTCCATCTACCTGGCCTACACCACCGGCCAATCGTGCACCACCGCCGACCCGTTCGAGCGGCTGATGAACTGCTTCGGCGGCTTCCTCGACCACTACAACAACTATTCGAATCCGCAGATCAACGCCATGGTCCGCAGCATGTACGGGCCCGGCGCGCTCTACCCCGGCGGCAGCGAGCTCGACACCGCCGCCGATGCGCGGCTCGTGCTGGTGTTCGGTGCTTCGCCGGCGGAAACGGGGACGGGCCGCGCCACCTGGCACGGCGCCTGTGACCGCGTAGTCGAGCAGGTGGGCGAACGCGGCGGGCGCATCGTGATGGTGGACCCGCGCCGCAACGGCTCCATCCCCAAGCGCAAGGGCTCGAGTAGGGAAACCGTTTCCTGGTTGCCCATCAACCCTGGGACCGACGGCGCGCTAGCGGCGGCGCTCCTGCACGAGCTGGCGTTCACGCACAACGCGCTGGACTGGGATTTCCTTCGCGAGCACTGCGTCGGGTTCACCGACGAGACGTTGCCCGAGCACCGGCGCGGCCTGGGGCTTTCCGTAACGGATTACCTGCGCGGCACCGGCTACGACCGCGTGGCGAAAACGCCCGCGTGGGCCGCGGCGATCACCGGCATCGCCGAGAACGACATTCGCGAACTGGCAGCGCAACTTGCCACCGCGCGGCCCGCATTCATCATGCAGGGCTGGGGCCCGCAACGCCGCAGCAACGGCGAGATGACCAGCGGCATGATCATGATGCTGGCTACAGCGCTCGGTCAGGTGGGCCTGCCCGGTACGAACAACGGCATGTACGTCGCCTGGGGCGGCGGCTTCCTCACGCGCGTTTCCGCAGATGAGAATCCCGTTCCTTTCCGCATCCCGGCGTATCGGTTCCTCGATGCCATCGAGAACGGGGAAGCGCTAGGCGCACGCGAAGGCGTTCGCGGGCTGCCTGAAGCAGGCTCCCAAGGCGAACGTGCAACAGATTCCGTACAACATCAAGACCGCACTGCGCACCTCCCCTGCAGCATCAAGGCGATCATCTGCCACGGCGGCAATTGCCTGACCAACCAGCACGGCGACGTCAACCGCGCGCACCGCGTGCTGGGCGACCCGTCGAAGTGTGAGTTCATCCTGAACATGGACGTGGAGTTCACCGATTCCGCACGCTACGCCGACATCGTGCTGCCCGACCTGTTCCGCATGGAGCAGGAAAGCGCAATGGATGCCGGCACCTGGGGCCGGCGCATCGCCGTCAGCACCGGGGAGATGGGCGCGCGCTTCGAGCGTCGCGGTGCCTGGGAAGTATGCGTTGAGCTGGCAAAACGCTGGGGAATCGAAAACGCGTTCACCGAAGGGCACACGGAAGGCGAATGGATTCGCCGCCTGTACGAGGGCGACCGCGAACGCAGCACCGGGCTGCCGACGTTCGACCAGCTGCTCGGGGAAGGGCTCGCCTGGCGGGCCGACCGCACCGAGCCGTTCGTGGCGCTTGCCGATTGGCGAAGCGACCCCGTCGCGCATCCGCTCGACACGCCATCGGGCAAGATCGAGCTGTTCAGCGAACGGCTTGCCGCCGCTGCCGAAGCACTGCGCGGAACGCCCGACGAGGGCGCCGTCACGCCCATCCCCACCTACGTGCCCGAATGGGGCCCGGCGGAGTTCGCCGTAGGGCAGGCTGCGAGCGACGAAGCGCAGGAACCGGACGCCGGGCCGCACGCGGATGGCCAGGAAAGCGAAACAAGCACCGAACCCGCCTGCGACCAGCCGCTACGTGTGTTCGGCTTCCATAGCGTCGCGCGCATCCATTCGTCATGGGGCAACGTGCCCACGGTTTCGCGGCGCGTGCCGCAGGTCATCTCAATCAACCCCGTCGACGCCGACGCGCGAAGCATCGCGACCGGCGACCTGGTGGAGGCGTCGAACCGCTTCGGCACGCTGCGCCTTCCCGCGCACGTCACCGACGACGTGATCGCCGGCACCATCGTCATGCCGCAAGGAGCCTGGTGGCAAGCGGAAAGCCGCGACCCCCAAAACGCCCCCGGAGCCGCCAGCGTCCACATCGCTGACCCCGTCGACGTCGGCGGCTGCATCAACACGCTCACCACCAGCCGCCCTTCGCCGCTGGCGTTCGGCAATCCCCAACACACCTGCTGGTGCCGCCTCCACAAACCCTGACACCGCGAACTGTTGCGGTTTGTTGCGAATCGTGGGTTGTTCTTCGTTCTTGGCGCGACCGGAGCCGAAACGGTGTAGTATACTTTGGCTTTGTAATACGCGCCCTTAAGCGCCTGCGAACGAACCGTTAGGAACAGCATGGATTGGATCGGCCTGTACCATTTTCTTTTCGAGTCATATGCCGGCATCGGCATTATGGTCGGTGCGGGTCTCATCATCAGCCTTATCGCGTGCTTCATCATGGAACGTCGCACCCGCAAAACGTTCGTCGACCGCCCGAAGGGCAAGGATGACTGGTCCTTCTTCGACGATGACGACGAGGAAGACTCCGAATAACCACACGGCGGCCACTCACTCACACTTGCCGCCGAACCGCCCCGCAACGCCAATACGCGGGGCGGTTTCTTTTTTGCCCGAACGCAAAAGCGCCCGCAAGCACAACGCTTGCGGGCGCTTCGTTTCCCAGTTCGAAGCTACAGCGAGAAGCCGATGGCATCCAGCACGTACTTCGGCACCATGAAACGCACCGTCTTCTGCGGGTCCACCATCTGGCACACCTGCACGTCGGCGACCAGCGACAGCAGCATGACCAGGTCGGCCTCGGACTCGTTCGTGCGAGAAGCCAGCAGGTCGACCATCTGCTGAACGGCCAGCTCAGCGGCCGCATCCAGCGATTCCGCGGACACGATGATGCCGAAATGCGTGTCGTTCTCGATCAGCGGGTTCACCAGCTTCAACTCGGGCATGGCCGTCAGCGTGACGGTGGCGTAGCCCGCAACCTCGGCGCCGGAGACGCTGACCTCGCCGTCGCCCATGGCCGCGTGCATGTCGCCGCAGCCGAACAGCGCACCGTCGACCGCCACGGGGAAGTACAGCGTGGCGCCAGTGGTGATGGCCGTGTTGTCCATGTTGCCGCCATGGCTGCCCGGGGTGCCGCAGTTCACCGGCTCGCCCTCGGGGGCCACGCCGATGACGCCGATCATGGGGCGCAGCGGGATGTTCAGGCGCTCATCCCAGGCCAGCGTGTTGCCCTGGATCTTGCAGTAATGCGTGGCCCACTCGGTGAAGCGGTTGCCGCACACGCCCTCGTCCTGGCCGGTGGCGGAGCAGGTCTGCTCATCGAACTCGATGTTGTCGATGCGCACCTTCAGCGCGCCGCCCGCCTTCGCGCCCTCGACGAACACCGGGCCGGTCGCCGGGTTGACGGCATCCCAGTCCAGGTCGTCCATGGTGTCCTGAGGGCCGGTCAGCTGGTTGCTGAAGCAGTCCTTCGTGCGGATGCGCACCGTTTCGCCGGACTTCACGGTCAGAACCGGCTCAAGATCGCGGTCGAAAGAGAACAACGTCTTGTCGTCGTTAAGCTCGATCATGGGTTTCCTTCCTATCCAGGTAAGGCCGCGGCACCACGCCGACGACCGGTCTTGCGTTATCGCGCAACGCCGCTTCGCCCGAACGTCGGGAACGGAAGCTATTCGTCGCTCTCGTCATAATACTCGGGGTCGGGCAAAAGATAGGCGGCGAACAGCATAATGCCCGCGGAAACGACCAACGAGGCGACATCGGCAGGATCGGTGAAGGCGGATGCGGAAGGAGCCCCGCAAATCGCCGCCAAAATGAACCCGGCCACCAGCACGGCCGCGCCCGCCAGCACGCCGAAGGACGCGAACAACCGCGTAGGGCGCCAACGCAGCAGGGCGCAGGCTCCCGCCGCAAGCACCCAGCTTGCCGCCATGATCCACGTGCCCGGTTCCGTCAGCATGGCCGCCATCCGGTCGATCACCGCATCGCTTGCGAAGGCCGCCATCGAGAAATGCCAGGTGGCGAACACGTCCCACCCCATGAACGAGGCGCTTCCCAAGCCTGCCAGCATGAACCCGCACAACACCTGGAACGCCGCCGTCGCCATCGCCGCAACCGGGCGCAGCGCAAAACCCGCCGCCAGCGGGCCGATCGGCCCCAACCCGATCGCGCCGGCAAGCGGCGTCGCCAACGTGGCGTTCGCAGTCGCATCGCCCGCGCGGCCCAGGTACCACCACCATACGCCGGCACCGGCAAGCAGCACGCATCCCGCGGCGGGCACGCCGCACATCACCAGCATGGCCGACAGAGAAACGAACCCCAAAAGCGCCCCGAGGTGGGGGCGAAAGGCGCCGGCAAGGGTCATGAGCAGCAGCAATCCCCAGAACAGCGGGTTGGCGAACCCTTCGGTCTGCGAGATGTTCTGCAGCGACAGAAACGCCAGCAACGCCGATCCCGCCGCGCCGCACGCGTGCGAGCCGAAGAACAGCAGCCTGGGCGTGATGCGATCGCGCAACGGGATGCCAGGCTCGCGCGGCTGCGGCTCGGGCTCCTCTTCCTCCGCCGGACCCGCCACGATGTCGGCCAGCTCCGCACGACCCTTCGCCGGGTCGCCCAAAAACGGCGAAAGCTCCTCCACGAAATCCGCCACCGTCTCGTAGCGTTCCTCGCGCTCGGGGTCCAACGCGTAGAAGATGGGGTCGTCCGCAGCCGGGTCGAGGTTGTCCCAGCACAGCGACGGCAGCACCAATTCGCCATCTTCTATGGCCTCCTGCGCCTGGAACAGGTTCGGGGCCAAGAACGGGTTCTCGCCCGCCAGCATCTCGTACGTCACCGACGCGAGCGCCCACTCGTCACACCGCGCGTCAAGGTTCTCCTGGCGCATCTGCTCAAGCGGCATGTAGCCGATAGTGCCGCCGCCTGCCACGCCGAACCCCTGCGCGTCGGCCAAGGTTGCCAGACCGAAATCGGTCACCTTCACCTGGCCCGATGCGTTGATCAGGATGTTGTCGGGCTTGATATCCAGATGCAGCACGCCGTTCGCGTGGGCAACCTCGAGCGCGTGAGCCACCGCGTCGAACACGGCGGCGACCACGTCGAGCGTCAGCCGATCATCGTGGTCGCGCAGCAGCTCGGTGAGCGTCATGCCCTCAACGTATTCCATGATCAGGTACGCCGTGGAATCCTGGATTTCGAAGTCGTGCACCGCGACGATGCTGGAGTCCGACAGCACGGCCGCCGTGCGGGCCTCGTCCAATCCGGGGATGCGCGAGAGCGTGCGCACCAGCGGGCGACTTGCAGGATCGGCCACATCCGTCAGGCTGACCGATTGGCCGGGCAAAAGCTGGCTAGGGAACGCATCTGCGCGCAACGAGTCCGCGGAATCGGAGCCCGTTTGGCGGAAGGAAGCGTTCGCCGGCTCGCCCGGCTCGTCTAGCTCGGCAGATTCCGCGACATCCTCGGAGCCAGCAAAACCCGCTTCCTCTGGCAGATCTTCCCACGGGGGAACATCCGCCGGATCGACGGCGCTCGCCG
Organism: uncultured Senegalimassilia sp.; assembly: GCA_937925385.1. Classification (GTDB taxonomy): domain Bacteria; phylum Actinomycetota; class Coriobacteriia; order Coriobacteriales; family Eggerthellaceae; genus Senegalimassilia. The sequence goes on along the minus strand of CALEWN010000349.1, from coordinate 17,771 downwards.
AAGAGCCCGCGGAACCCACTGCGTGCGCGCTCGGCGCAATCGCGCTTTCGCTATATTCATCAGGAGAAACGTCAAGCGCATCAGCGCCGGGAAGAGTAGCGCGCAACAACTCGGCCTCGGACAGGGGGATGCACTTGATGGCCACCTTGCGCTGGATGCGCGTATCCCATGCCACCTGCACCGTGCCGAAGCCGCCCGCCCCCGCCTTGGCAAGGGGCTTGTATCGATTGAGTATCAGCTGCGTTTTAGTCATGCGCACATTATATTGCAGGGGCCTGCGCGCCATAGGTACATCAAATCCATTCGCTACAATCGGCCTAGGCAACGACAGAAAGGCCGCCGTTGAAAGACAACCGCACGCTTCCGCTTCCCCAGCGCATCGCCGCAGCATTAGCGGCTCTGGCGCTGGCGTTCTCGTTCGCGCTTCCCGCAACGGGCTGCTCCATCAGCATCGGCGATAGCTCCGCCGGCACCGGCAGCTCCATCAGCAGCACCGACGGCAGCTCCGGCGAGGGTGCGCGATCCGCCCAGGCGACCATCGCCGACATCCCCGCCTACACCGGCACGCTGTGCATCGACATCAACCACGGCGAGCCCGGGTTCACAGCGCAAGACGAGGCGCGCGAGACGTTCGTGCAGTTCAGCGACCTGGATTTCGAAGGCCGCTGCGGCACCGCCTTCGCGCGAATCGGACCCGATACCATATCAAACGAGAAACGCGGCGACATCTCACAAGTGCATCCGAGCGGCTGGGTGCAGCGCAAATACAGCTTCGTCGACGACGGCATGCTGTATAACCGTAGCCACCTGATCGCGCACCAGCTGTGCGGGGAGAACGCCAACGAGAAGAACCTGATCACGGGCACGCGCACCTTCAACGCGGTGGGTATGCTGTATTACGAGGAGCTGGTTGGTGACTATGTGCGCAACACGGGCAACCACGTGCTCTACCGCGTCACCCCGCTGTTCGCCGCAAACGACCTGGTGGCGCGCGGGGTGCAGATGGAAGCGAAGTCCGTCGAGGACAACGGCGAAGCCGTGCAGTTCAACGTGTTCGTGTACAACGTGGAGCCAGGCGTGGCCATCGACTACATGACCGGCGAAAGCTGGGAATCGTCCGAAACCCCACAGGTCGGCAGCAAAGGCAGCGCCACCATCACCACCGCAGCAGCCGCACGGGCGGATAAGGCGGCTGCAGGAAGAAGCGCGGGCGACGGAAGCGGCACCGGCGACGAAGCCAGCAACGCCGACGGAACCGCCGGCAACCAAGGCGCGTCCGAGCAGCAGGACTATATCCTGAACGTGAAGAATAAGAAGTTCCACAAACCGGACTGCTCCGCCGCCAGCGACATCTCAAGCGCAAACAAGCAAGACTTCACCGGCACCCGCGACCAACTCATAGCCCAAGGCTACTCCCCCTGCGGCATCTGCAAACCGTAGGTTGACGTTGGACGAAGGCCTCCAGCTTCGCAGGTTCTATCAAACTTGTTGCTACAAAGAAACGGCGGAAGAGGCCCCGCCGTTTCTTATCACATCAAGATTTATTTCAAGCCAGCCTCGCGAGCAATCTCAACGCCGATCCGGTGCGGGACGCCGACAACCAAAGCGTTGCCCATGCAGAAAGCTCGGCGACCATCGCTCATGCCCGTATTCGTCCAGCCCTTCGGAAAACCCTGCAGCTGATCAAGCTCGTCGGGAACAAGACGACGGAATCGACCATCCACTTCAACGACATGCTTGAAACGAGAAGCCCCGCTGCCGCCTTCGCCAGTCAAAATGGTGCGCGAGGGCCTATCGAGCGCATCGGGGAACGTCATCGAGCCCTCGGAGTAGACGTATTTGAAGCCCGTTTTCTTATCCACACGATCCTCGCGCTTGCCGCCCTTCAAGTACTTCCAAGCCTCGAACTTTTCGTCCGGAATATAGAACTGCTCGGGAACTTCGCTCTCCGGAACCAGCACGTTTCCAAGCGCACCAAGCTCGCCATCGTACTCCTCCGTCAGGTCAAAGGTCAGAACCTTGTAATCCTGCATTATGCCTGCAGTGCAGAACGGGGATTTCTTGCCAGCAAGGTCGAAGTGCTGGGAAATGTCATAAGGGTCATGCTGAATCTCAAACTCGGAAACCTTCTCCGGGTCCTCCGTCGGAAACGCGCACGCCATCACACCGTTTTTCGCACGGTCTGACAAATCCCAGTTATCGCTGGTCATTTCAGCAAAAATGTAAACGCGTTTGCGTCGCTGGTTAAACCCGTATTCGCCACTGTTCACAACATGCCATTCAACCGAATAACCCAGGTCAGCCATGCAAGAAAGGATAATCGCGAAATCGCGACCGCGCTGCGTCGCCGGACTTTTGAGCAAGCGATCAACGTTCTCGAGCAACACGTACTTCGGCTCTTTCAGATGCAAGAAGCGATAGATGTCCCACCAAAGAACGCCCTTCTTGCCTTCGATTCCGCGAGCAGCGGACAGTGGTTTCGCTACGCTGTAATCCTGGCACGGGAAGCCGCCCACGACCATCTGAACGTCGGGAATATCGATTTTACCGGCCTCGTAGTCATCGAGAACCTTGTTGATGTCCTGGTTAACGCAGCTTCCCTCGCCGAAACGCTGCTCATAACAGCGCCAAGCGAATTGCTTGCCCTCGGTTCCAGGAGGCTCCCACTGATTGGCCCAAATCGTTTTAAAAGGTCCTGCTGCCGGGAGATTGAACTCAGGATGCTCGAGGCTTTGGTAGCCTTCAAGGCCTAGGCGAAACCCGCCAACGCCAGCAAAAAGCTCGGCCACCGTAATCGTCATTTACCCATCCTTTATCTGTGAAAGAAGCTAGGCCTTCTAGGCCTGCGAAAATCGAACTTATCTAGGATCGATGATCCAGGCCTAAAAGTCAACTCTTAGCCCGAGCTTTTTTCGCCAAAATCCGTAAGTCAGCGCACGCGCATAGACTACGATTCGCCTAAACCATTCTCGTCGTAATGAAGCAGCGCGCTATAGACATAGGTATTATTCAACCAGAAGCTTTGCTTCGTCATCATGCGTCCATCAGGAAGCGGGTAAGCATCCCTTTCGACATTTCCAGATTCGCTCCCGTCAGCAAAGCGATATGCTGCTTTATTTGCATGCGGACGCACGTGCGCAACCGGGTTATCCTTCGAACCCGGAAGATTGTTCTCGACACGTATCGAACCGTCCTTCTGCTTCTTCACGTTAAAACGCACGCCTTCTTGAATAACGTCCTTCGTTTTCCGCCAGCATTCCTGGACGGGGCCATCCAAGTCTATTGACGGCATCGACCAGAACTTTGCTTCTTCCAGGCGAGAACAGCCATTCTCTTTCCTAAAGGCAACGAAGAAAAACCGTGTCTGTTCAAGGTATTCGAACAGCGCGGAGTCTTCCCACTCCTCTTCAACCAAATCAAGGAACTTGAACGTATTCAAAGACAGGTTTTCCCTTATCCCTGCGTTGGATTCAAGGCGAACGGTACGAACCGAGATATTCGCCTTTTCAAATTCCTGAGCCTTTTCACCCCTGACCCCTAGCATGGTATACGCCAAGGCTGACCACTGGCCTTTATCCCCCCTGTATTTCAGGCCAAATTCCTCGCAAAGCTCTCGGTCGGTTTTTCCAATATGCGGCTTGATTAGAGACAGCACGTACTCCTCAAACGTTTGAGTTGCAGGAGCATCGCCTTTGATAATGCAATCAACGTCTTCGCTTTCGTTCATGAGGTAGTGATGCAGCACGTAATCCATGTATTGCCGCTTAAGGCAAAACGCTCGTTTTTTCGCCTTCGGCCCGCCCGGCGCATAGTATTGCGCGACCCGACTTCCAGCCGCCGTAGACCCCTTTGTGCAGGCGCCAAGATACATGGTCAGGCTTTCGCTTAGTTGATCAGCCTTCCCTTCTTGAACCAGCGATGCGATCGTACGGTAATCATCGCGGATGATTTTCAGGTCGTTCTCAGGGATTTCGAATAGCTTCGCATAGTGAATTTGCTGCTGATACGGGTCAATCGCTTTGTCGCGCTGGTAATACACCAACATCATCCGCTTACATTTTCGCGCAACAACGGCATCATCGAATTCCAGCTGCACAGGCTGGTCGTAGGGAATCATCGAAACGACAAGGCGCTCACCAGCTGAATAATCACCGTTCTTCTTTTCATCAAAGCATGTAACCTTAAGCTCAACGCCAGCCTCGGGAAAGTCGGCATCGTGCTCGCTATTCGCTTTATACCCAAAGAAGCGCTCTTCAACGAGGGTGCCCATTCCGCCTTTGTAGTTGCGATTATCGTAATCGCGCGTTGCCCCATCAGGCGGATAAATGCCCATATCCAGAATGTCTTGGAAGGTTTTCCCCTCGAGAGCCGAAGCACGCGATGCAATCGACGCAGGAGTTGAATAATCGCCGCAAACTGATGTGCTAGGATTCGAAATCCCCATCTCTATCTCCACTCGCTCAAACCGCAACTACATATGCCTCATCTATCGTAGCAAACAACATGTATTTGCCTTCTCCGGCCAAAGCATAGTTCAATGCCGTCGATACGATTTCACAAACGAACGGTTAGGCTTTGCTAACGGCTGCACGCTATTATTCCCGCTTCCATGCCAACTGTCTCAGTGCATATTCCTTCGATTGCATTGTCGCATTCGCGTCTTAAAACAACGTCCCCTGCCCGAACGTTACCGGGGCTGGCGGTTGCTCCGGGGTGGCCGTTAGCGCGAACCCTTCGCGATTTGCTAGCTTTTGCCAGTTGGCTACCAGGCTGGGCCATGGTGCGCGCAGCCACCAACGTGCCTCGGTGAGCGTTAGCGCCAGGGGCATGCGGTTGTGCACGGGCGCAACGTTGGCGTTCGGGCGCGTGGTCACTACCGAAAAGCAACCTTGCCCGCATACCGTTGCCAGCAGCAGCGGCGTGCCTCCACCGCTTTCGAAACGATACTGCTGCTTGATCTTCCGCCCCGTTTTCGGGCTGCGCACCGTTTGGGTTGCATGTGTCTCGAAGAAACCGCCAGTCACCACTACGCCGCGACCCTGCGCAATCGGTTGTTCCCACATGCCCGGGTTCGGCCCCATCGCCGTTTCCAAGCGCGTGTTGTACACGGGACGTTGTTGCCATTCAACGGGAAATCCCCAGTTCAAGCACTCAACGACCAGCTGGCTTTCCGGCCTGCGAACAATCACGTCAACGCCTGCGCCAGGGAACGCATCCTCGCCCGACTCAACCTGCGCCGAAGCGCCTTCGCCAGCCATCGGACGCGCAGGCCAATCGGGTTGCGCGTTCACGGGCGAATCCGCCTGCAACTCGCGCACGACTTCCGCGATCTCATCCCACGTAACGACCGTGAACCTTCTGCACACGACGAACCCCTACTCGAAAGGATTGCGCCAAACCACCGGCACTACCCCAAACTCGTCCTTGAACTGCTGCGTGAGCCCGAACGTCACAGGCTTACGCTGATTGACTTTCACCGCAATGCCCTTGTCCTCAAGCGCACGCAAATGCTTTCGAGCCGCCTGCGTCCCCACCTTTAAATAGTCGGCAACCTCCTCGACGCTCGCATCGCCGAACATCCCGAACGTCTCATACTGCATGAGCATGAACACGATTCCCTGCTCCTGCTTCTTCTTGAGGCCTATGCGCTCGATGGCGTCATCCATCAATTCGCGAAGCTCGCCCTGCCGCCTCCAAGCGCAATCCAATCGATCGATAACGTCCAATTGAGCCTTCCGCACAAGGTTCATCATCTCCATCACGAAAAACGTCAGCTCACCCTTGTTCATCGGATTCTCAACGCTACGAAAAGCTTTGTAATACTGATCGCGATGCTCCAAAATCACCCGGGAAAGGGACAAAACCGTCGGCTTCGACAGCGACCTGTCCAGCATCAACGAACACAGGTACCTTCCCGTTCGACCGTTGCCGTCATAGAACGGGTGAGCATATTCGAACAGATAATGCGAGGCCAACGCCGCATACAGTGACGGAAGTCCCTCGTCTTCAACCAGCGCAAGCATCGATGTCACGGCCTCGACGATCTTCTCCTCGGGTTCCAAACCCCGATGGATTACATTCACCCCTCCCGCGATAACATCGACGCCGTCCTTGCGGAAAAGCCGGCCATCAGGAACATGCGCGTCGTCAAGTTCCCCGTCCATCACTCTGTCGTAGATCGCACGAACCCCTTCCGGCGTTGTCGGCTCCTCCGCCTTGCCAGAAGCGATATCCATATACAGAAGGGCAAGCTCCTTGAAACGACGCCGAGAAGCATCGTTCGACACCGACTCCAACGCGTCTTTGATTTGACGACGCGTGCTACGAATACCCTCGATAGCGTTCGTGAATACGACCTCGTCGAAGACCAGCCCTCGCAAAACGGCATTCGCAGCAAGCAGGTTCATCCCGTTCAGCAGCGCCGTAACCTTACGCTCCGTGCGCAGCACCTGCTCGGTAAGGGTCGATAGCTCTTTCGGAACGGCAAGGAACAGCTCACCCGCCTTAGTCTCATAGCCAAGCCGGAACGTCCCGACCGAACTGCGACGGCGCGCTTCCTCTGCGGCGAGGTTAGCCTCGCGATTGCTCGAGGAGTCCATATAGAAGACCTTCGCGAGCTCCTTGTAATCCACGCGCGCCCCCTTCGGTTCAAGTTATACGTTTTGGCAATCCGTATAACGTTCCAACTTCTTTCAGTTTGAACTTTATACGTTTTCGCGATTCGTATAAAGAAGGGGCCTGGGATCCCATTTACTTTATACGATTTCCGGGATTCGTATAATTTAGCGCGCGTTTTCGAGCGCTTCTTTATACGATTTCGCGTTCCGTATAAAAATGGGAGCCCCCTGCGGGACTCCCGTTTAGCGTGCTCTATTGAAAGGGGCTGGCGAAGCCGAAGCTTCGCGTTGGGGAGCTGCTTCCCCAGTCAGCGCGGCAGTTGCTTGCGCGACTGTTACTTCTCTTCCTCGTCCTTCTTGTCAGCCTCGGTGATGCTGCAGTTGGTGATAAGGATGAGCGAAGCAACGGAGGCAGCGGCCTGCAGGGCCGTGACGGTGACCTTGGCCGGATCGGCAACGCCCATGGCAATCATGTCGCCATACTTGCCGGTCTCGCAATCCAGGCCGAAGCCAGGCTGCGCCTCAAGCGCTTTGGCAACCTCGACGTCGCCGTTATAGCCGGCGTTGCTGCACAGCGCGCGCATGGGCTCCTCGAGCGCCTTGCGCAGGATGTCCACACCGAAGCGCTCCTCATCGTTGGCGACTTCCACCTGATCAAGCACCTTGGACGCCTGGATCAGGGCAACGCCACCGCCTGCCAGCAGGCCCTGGCTTGCAGCCGAGCGCGTTGCGCGCAGGGCGTCCTGGATACGGCTGCGAATCTCGTTCATCTCGGTCTCGGTTGCAGCGCCGACGCTCATGACGGCGATACCGCCGGACAGCTTCGCCAGACGCTCGCGCAGAACGTCCAGCTCGTAGTCGGAATGCGGGGTCTTCAGCTCGTTGCGGATGGCCTCGCAGCGCTTCTCGATAGCCTCGGGCTTGCCCTTGCCGCCGATGATGAGCGTGCGGTTCTTCGTGATCTGCACGCTTGCGGCGCGGCCGAGCATGCTCTTCCTGGCGTCGGACAGCGACAGGCCGCGCTCGGGGGAAATGACCTCGCCGCCGGTGAGGATGGCCATGTCCTCCAGCTCGGCCTTGCGGCGTTCCTCGGCGCCGGGGCACATGACGGCTGCGCTGATGAGCGTGCCCTTCTGGCGGTTCATCAGCAGGGAGTTCATGGATTCGCCGCGCACGTCGTCTGCCACGATGAGCAGCGGGTGACCGGACTGCATGACTTCCTCCAGCACGGGCACGACGTCCTTGAAGTTGTCGGCCAGGCGCTGGTCGGTGATCAGGATGTAGGGCTGCTCCAGCTCGCCGGTCATAGAGCCCATGTCGTCGGCCATGTACGGGGAGATGAAGCCGCGGTCGAACAGCATGCCCTTCTTGATCTCCAGGCCGATGCCGAACTTGGTGGACTTCTCAACGGAGATGACGCCATCCTGGCCGATCTCGTCCAGGGCCTCGGCGATCTTCGCGCCGATCTCGGGATCGCCCGAGGAAACGGTGGCGATCTCGGCCATCTGCTCGCGCGTGGTCACCTGCGTGGCGGCCTTCAGCAGCTCGTCGGATGCAACGTCGGCGGCCTTCTGGATGCCGCGGCGCAGCGCCAGCGGGTCGTTGCCGGCGGTAACGTAGCGCACGCCCTCGCGCACGATGGCGTCGGCAAGCAGCGTTGCCGTGGAAGTGCCGTCGCCGGCCTCGTTGTTCGCGGCGGTTGCGGCCTCGCGGACCACCTGCAGGCCCATCTTCTCCACATGGTCGTATGCGCCCACATGAGCGGCAACGGTAGCGCCGTCGTTGGAGACGTTGGGATGACGCTCGCCCTTCTTGGTGATGCCGACGTAGCGGCCCTTCGGGCCGATGGTCACGCGCACCGCGTCGGCCAGCTTCGCCACACCGGTCGCAAGCTTCTCGCGCGTCTCGTTGTCGTATGCGATTTCCTTAGCCATGCTATGAGCCCCTTCCTTGAGCACGTGCATAACAATATTTGCTACCAAAGAAAGTTAGCACTCTTTGCCCACGAGTGCTAGATGCAGGCGGGTATTTATGGGAAACGGAAGCGTTTCGTTACCTATTTACACTTCCAGCCACGCCGCCAGCGGCTCGGGGGCGTCGAACACGCCGCAGTTACTGCGCCAGTCGGTGGAGTTGAGGCCCGTGGCCGTGGCACGGTCGAGCATCTCGACCAGCGGATCGAAATAGCCGCCCACGTTCAGGATAGCGCTCTTCGCGTCCAGCTCGCCGGCCTTCACCTGGGAGACGATGTCGAAGAACTCGTCGAACGTGCCCAGACCGCCGGGCAAGGTGACGAAGGCGTCGGCCAGCGAGGTCATGCGCGTCTTGCGGGTGGCCAGGTCGGATTCGCAGATCAGCTCGGTGCACGGGTACACGGGGCGGCCCTTCTTGTTCAGGCCCTCGGTGACGACGCCTATGACGCTGCCGCCCGCATCGCCCACGCCGTGCGCGACCGCGCCCATCAGGCCCACGTCGTAACCGCCGAACACCAGGCCGTGCCCATGCTCGCCCAACGTGCGTCCCAGCTCGTAAGCGGCATCGATGTACATCGCATCCAAATCTCGGCTTGACGAGCCGAACACGCAAATCCTCATGGCGAACCCCCTTGGTCTTGAAATCACAGCGCTGCCTAGGGTACACCATCACAGCAAGGACCCCGGCTATCGCCGCTCCCGAGCCGCAGAACTCCTCCCCCGCTTTCCCGACGCTTCACCTGGCGATTCCCTGCTTTCACCGCTTACAATAAAATGACGATTGCATAAAGGACGCCATCTCGCCATTATGTTTGTGGCATGATGGACCATCGGTAAATTCGCGGCTTATCGCCGCCATGATATGGAACAGCGTTGCAAGGAGCGGTAATGGGCATCTTCTCGAAGTTCGAAGGCAAAATGGAGGACACGTTCGAGGGCACGGCGGACAAGATGTTCGATGCCCCCATCTCCCCCGTTCAGATCGCCAAGAAAGCCGAAAAGCAGATGCGCCGCGAGAAGATGGTCGGCGCCGGCAAGCAGTACGCCCCCACGCTCTACACCGTGCTGGTCAACCCCGACGACGACCGCCGTCTGTTCGGCTACTACCCCACGCTCGCGGGTGAGACGGAAACCTACCTGGCCGCGAAGGCTTCCGAGCAGGGCCTGACCATGGACGGCCAGCCGCTCGTGCGCTTCATCGTGGACGAAGGCCTCAAGCACGGCAAGTTCGATATCATCGCCGAAGCCGTCGCCGCGCCCATCATCTCCCAGCTGCGCAACGAGGAGATGGAGCGCTACGGCCTGGGCGGGGCCAACGCCGGCTACGGCGCCGCAGCCGCATACCCTGCGCAGCAGTTCGGCCGCGCAGGCGCAGCCATGCCCGACCAGCGCTTCAACCAGTACGACCAGTACGATCAGTACGACCAATATGACCAGTACGGCAACCAGGGTTATCAGCAGGCTCCCGCCGGCAACGGCTGGGAAGCCCAGGGCTATCAGGCGCCCGCGCAGGAGCCTTGGGGCCAGCCCGCAGCGGCAGCCCCCGATTACGCTGCCGCCCAGCAGGCCGCAGCCAATGCGGTCGATCAGTTCAACGCCTACGCCGCCGGCGCCGCTCCCGCAGCAGCCGCCGCCGGCTACGCTGCAGGTCAGGCGGCCGCTGCCGCCGCCCCGCAGCCTCAGGCGGCCCCTCAGCAGGCCGCTAACACCGTGATGTTCGCCGGCGCCGGCGTGCCCGGTCAGCAGCCCGCCCAGCCGCGGCAGGCTTCCCGCGCCCGCCTGATCGACACGGCCGCCAACCGCGCCATCGACCTGGCAAGCGCCCGCGTCACGCTCGGCCGCGAGTCGCGCAACGACATCACCATCCCCGACATCAACGTGTCGCGCAGCCATGCCGAGATCTCCCTGAGCCCGCAGGGCGCATGGGTCATCACCGACCTTGGCTCCACCAACGGCACGTACGTCAACGGTCGCGCCGTCGCCAGCCAGCCGCTGAACGAAGGTGACCACATCGCAATGGGCTCCACGAACTTCGTCTTCACGTTGGCCTAAGCGAAAGCGAGAGGATTCCCCGTGATCGATTACGCGCTGCTTCTCATCCGCCTGCTGTTCGTCGCGCTGCTGTACCTGTTCCTGTTCGCCATCATGAAAACCGGCATCGGAGCGGTGCGCGGCCAGCGCAAACGCGAGCGCACGTGGAGCCTTTCGGTCGAAAAGGGCCCGAAGGAGCTGCGCGGCGTATCCATCGTGGTGCGCGGCCCGGTCATCGTGGGCCGCAACCCCGGGGCCGACATCGTCATCGGCGCGGGCTACGTGTCCGGCAGGCACGCCCGCTTCAGCCTCATGGGGCAGAACCTGTTCGTGGAGGACCTGGGGTCCACCAACGGCACGGCTGTCAACGGCCAGTTCATCAACGAGCCCACCGCACTGCGTAACGGGGACACCGTCAACGTGGGCGACGTGGCCATTCGCGTGAGGTTTGCATAATGTCCCGTGATAAACGTTCCTACCGTTCCACTCAACGCACGCGCAAAGGCGCCGTCACCACGTTCGGAAGCCGAACCGACGTCGGCTGCGTGCGCGACCACAACGAGGACAGCCTTGTAGTGGCCCCGCCGCTGTTCGCCGTCGCCGACGGCATGGGCGGCCACGCCGCAGGCGAGGTAGCCTCCGAGATAGCGGTGAACGTGCTGGCCGAACTGGCCCCGAAGGACCTCGACGCCGCCGTCCTGGAGCACGCCGTCGAAGAAGCGAACCACGAGATCATCCGCGCGGCGCGCGACGGGCGCGGCCGCGACGGCATGGGCACCACCCTTACCGCCTGCATGCTGGAAAACGAGCGCCTCGTCATCGCGCAGGTCGGCGACTCGCGCGCCTACCTGCTGCATCACGGCAAGCTGCAGCAGCTCACGCGCGACCACAGCCTTATGGCCGACATGATCGAGGCCGGCCAGCTCACCCCCGAGGAGGCGCGGCATCATCCGCAGCGCTCCGTCATCACGCGCGCGCTCGGTTCCGACCCCAACACGCGCCCCGATATGTACGAAATCAACGTCGAAACGGGCGACCGCCTGCTCGTATGCTCCGACGGCCTATCGTCCATGATCGAGGACGAGCAGATCGAAGCCGTCATGCGACGCGTGCCCGACCCGCAACGCTGCGCATCGCAGCTGGTCAACGAGGCTATCGCCGCCGGTGGCCACGACAACGTCACCGTCATCGTCTCCAACGTCACCGGATTCGCCGAGAAGCGCCGCCGCAAGCTGGCGCGCAAGACGAAGTTCTCCGTGGCGCTGGTGCTCGTGCTGTTCCTGGCTATCTTGGGCGGCGGCGCATGGGGCGTTCACACATGGCTCCACACCACCGCGTACCTGGGCGAAGACAACGGCAAGGTTGCCGTCTACGAGGGCGTTCCCGCCGATTTCCTGGGCATGCCCCTTTATAAGCAACAGGAAGTCACCGACGTGAGCGTCGACAGCCTGCAACCGGGCACGGCCACGCGCCTGCAAGAGGGCATCCGCGTGGATAACATGGACGCCGCACGGGACCTGGTGCAGCAATATCGCGAGGAAGCGGCCCAGCACAGCAAGCCGGAAGGCTCGGAGCAGGCCGCGTCCACGCAGGCAAGCACCGCCACCACCAACGACGCCGCCGCGAACGCGCCTGCCGTCGCATCGCAAACCGGCGCGGGAACGCAGAGGTAGCGCATCATGTCCCGTCGCAACATAGAACTCGTCCTTCTGCTGGTGGCGGCCCCGGTCGTCGCCCTGCTGTTCGTCATGATCGCCATCACGGAAGGCCAGCAGGTCAACGTCGATTCGCTGAGCGTGCCCATCGGCATCTTCGCCGCCTTCGTGGTGGCCCATCTTGCCGTGCGCAAGCTTGCCCCCGGCGCCGACCCTGCCCTGTTGCCCTTAGCATTCGGCCTATCGGGCATCGGAATCGCCTTCATCACGCGCATCGCACCGTTCACGGACGCGCCCAACATGGCGCAAGGCCAGGTGGTCTGGCTATTCGTGGGCGTGGCCTGCATGATCGTGGTGCTGGCGCTGTTCCGCAACCTGGATAAGATCGCGAACTTCAAATACACCCTCATGCTCGTGGGCATCCTTTTGCTGCTCTCGCCGATGATCCCCGGCCTTGGCCAGGAGATCTACGGCAGCCGCATCTGGCTGCACATCGGCGGCTTCTCCTTCCAGCCCGGCGAGATCGCCAAGATCGTCATCGTGCTGTTCATGGCAAGCTATCTGGCCGAGAACCGCGAGCTGCTGTCCGTGTTCACCGTGCGCATGGGCCCGTTCCACCTGCCCGACATCCGATCGCTGCTGCCGCTTCTGCTCATGTGGGGCGTCGCCATGGTCATCGTGGTGTTCGAGAAGGACCTGGGCAGCGCCATGGTGTTCTTCTTCGTGTTCCTGCTCATGCTCTATGTGGCAACGGGGAAGAAGTTCTACCTGGTGGTGGGCCTGGGCCTTATCGCCGTGGGCGGCGTTGCGGCCTATGCGGCCTTCGGCCACGTGCAGGTGCGCGTGAACACCTGGCTCGACCCGTTCTCCGATGCGCAGAACACCGGCTACCAGCTGTGCCAGGCGCTCTATTCCATCGCCGACGGCGACCTGTTCGGCGTGGGCCTGGGCAACGGCCTTGCGGGCGGCACCGAGGCGTTCAGCGCCATTCCCGTCGTGGAAAGCGACTTCATCTTCGCCGACATCGCCGAGGAGATCGGCCTTCTGGGCGCCGCCGGCGTGCTGCTGCTGTTCCTGTGCTTCGCCATCCGCGGCTTCCTGACCGCGGCGCGCGCGAAGTCCGACGTGTCCAGCTTCGTGGCCGTGGGCCTGACGGGCATGATCGTGCTGCAGGCGTTCATCATCGTGGGCGGCGTCACGCGCCTTATCCCGCTGACCGGCCTTACCCTGCCCTTCATCAGCCAAGGCGGCTCCTCGCTCCTGGGCAGCTTCATCATCGTGGGCTTCCTGCTGCGCGCGGGCGACGAGGCCACGGGCGTGGGCACCGAAATGCTCAACGGCACCACCTCCAGCCTGCACTCCAACAGCGTGCTCGGCCGCATCAGCCTGGGCAAGCGCCTGACCAACGGCATGCTGCTGTGCAGCGCGCTGTTCGCCCTGCTGGTGGCCAACCTCACCATGATCATGGTGGTGCAGGCCGACTCGTACCAAACCATGCCGGGCAACAACCACACACTCGCCAAGGAAGCGAAGAGCGAACGCGGCACCATCTCCACCTACGACGGCATCGTGCTGGCGCGCAGCGCCATGGACGACGATGGTAGCTACGATCGCATCTACCCCGCCGGCGACCTGGCCACCCACGTGGTCGGTTACGTGTCGCAGCAGTACGGCACCTCGGGCATCGAGGCCTCGTACAACGAAACCTTGAAGGGCCAGGAGAGCTTCGCCAGCTGGACCGACGTGCTCAACGACATGGCGGGCGTGGGCACCGCCGGCAACGATGTCACGCTCACCATCAACTCGAAAATCCAGCAGGCCGCCCAAGACGCGCTTGCCGGCAACAAGGGCGCAGCGGTGGTCATGGACCCGAAGACCGGAGCCGTGCTTGCGCTTGCAAGCGCGCCCACCTACGACGCCGCAGACTTCGAGCAAGTGATCGCACAGGCGAACTCCGACACGTCCGACACCTCGTTGATCAACCGCGCAACGGGCACGCTGTACGCTCCGGGCTCCACGTTCAAGATGGTCACCCTGGCCACGGCGATCGAAGACGATGTGGCAAGCGAGTCCACCACGTTCTCCTCGCCGGGCACCATCACCATCGGCAACGCCAGCGTGTCGAACTTCAACAAGACCAGCTACGGCACGCAGAGGCTCGAGCAGGCCACGTGGTGGTCGGCCAACACCGTGTACGGCCAGCTGGGCGTACAGATGGGCGCCGATAAGCTGGTGGAAGGCGCCGAGCGCTTCGGGTTCAACCAGGACCTGGACTTCCCCATCGTCATGTACACGTCGCTCATGGCCGACCCGAGCGAGATGACCGAATGGGAAACCGCCTGGGCCGCCGCCGGCGAGCCGGTGAACCCCATGAACCACGAAAGCCCGGCCGGCCCGCAGGCCACCGTGCTACAGATGGCCATGGTGGGAAGCGCCATCGCCAACGATGGCGTCGAGATGAAGCCTTACCTGGTGGACGGCGTGTACAACGCCAACGGCCAGCGCAGCTTCACGGCGCAACCCCATCAGCGCAGACACCGCAAAGCGCGTCCGCGAGATCCTCAAGGGCGTTGTTAAGCAAGGTACCGGCACCGCCGCGCAGATCAACGGCGTGGAAGTGGCGGGCAAAACGGGCACGGCCGAGAAGGCCAACAGCAACGACAGCTGGTTCGTGGGCATGGCGCCCGCCGACAATGCCGGCGTGGTGGTTGCCGTGGTCATCGAGGACGGCGACGAAGGCGTGGGCACCCAGAAGGCTCATGACATCTTGCAAACAGCTTTGGAAGTTCAGGGGCTATTGTAGAAAAACGATGCTGAGCGGGGTACTATGGGATTTACTCGAAATTCCGCCCAGCATGTGACCTAAAGGAGTTCAAACGTGACCGGAAACATGATCGGCAGGGTGTTCAACAACCGCTACCAAATCACCGAGCGCATCGGCATCGGCGGCATGGCCGAGGTGTACCGCGCGCAGGACAACGTCTTGGGTCGTTTGGTGGCAGTGAAGGTCATGCTGCCCCAATATGCCGCGGACGAAAGCTTCACGCAACGGTTCAAGCAAGAAGCCGCAAGCGCCGCCAACCTGCAAAGCCCCTACATCGTCAACGTGTACGACTGGGGTCAGGACGAGGGCACGTACTACATCGTCATGGAGTACGTGCGCGGCTCTGACCTGAAAACCGCCATCAACCAGCGCGGCGCCATCAACCAGCGCAAGGTCGCCGAGATCGGCAGCCAGGTGTGCCAGGCGCTCTCCGTCGCCCACGGCCTCGACATCATCCATCGCGACATCAAGCCGCAGAACATCATGGTGCAGCCCGACGGCAACGTGAAGGTCATGGACTTCGGCATCGCACGTGCGAAAAACTCCACCAAGGAGCAGACCTCCAGCGTGCTGGGCACCGCGCACTATATCTCCCCTGAGCAGGCTCAGGGCAAGGAACTCACCGCTGCCAGCGACATCTACTCGCTGGGCATCGTGCTGTACGAGTCCGCCACGGGCAAGCTGCCCTTCGATGGCCCCGACGCGGTCAGCGTCGCCATGAAGCAGGTGCAGGACGAGCCCGTGCCGCCGCGCGAGCTCAACCCCGAGATCGACCCCTCCCTTGAGGCCATCATCCTCAAGGCCATGTCGAAAAACCCAATGGAGCGTTTCGCCACCGCCAAGGACATGCGCTCGGCCCTGAACGACTACCTGGCCGGCCGACCCGTCGCCCTGGGCGCGGGCTTCACCGGTGCGCAAACGCAGATCATGGGCGGCGTGCCCAACATCGGCCCCATGCCCGACGGCACCGCAGTCATGCCCGCGGTGGGCGGCGCCAACCAGCACGGCGGCAGCTCGCAGAACCATTCGTACATGTCGGACAACACCGCTCCGAAGAAAAAGGGCAAGAAGGTTGCCGCGGTAATGGCCGCCATCGCCGCCGTGGTGGCGCTTGTCGCCATCGCCGCGTTCGCCCTGGGCGGCAACAGCTCCGGCGAGCAGATCGAGGTCCCCGACGTCACCGGACAGACGCTCGACCAGGCGAAGACGGCCATCCAGTCCGCCGGCTTCAAGGTTGGCAACGTCACGCAGTCCTACTCCGAGAGCGTCGAATCCGGCAAGGTCATCAGCCAGGACCCCGCCGCCAAGGCCAAGAAGGCGAAGGGTTCCACCATCAACTTGACCGTCTCGCAAGGCACACAGGAGATAGAGGTTCCCGACCTAGTCGGCAAAACCGCAGATGAGGCTAAGAAACTGCTTCAGGCTAACGGCTTGAAGTACAAAGCCGGCACTGCGGAATACTCCGACAGCGTGGATAAGGACCGCATCGCACGTCAGGACGTCGCCGCAGGCTCCAAGGTTGCCAAGGACACCGTGGTCACCTACTATCTGTCGCTCGGCTCCGAGGGCACCAGCGTGCCCGATGTCGTCGGCCAGACCCGCAGCAGCGCCACCGCAACCCTGAACAACGCCGGCTTCTACGTCACCGTCGACCAGCAGTACTCCGACACCGTCGAAGAGGGCGTCGTCATCAGCCAGACGCCCTCCAGCGGCAGCAAGCTCAAGGCCGAGGGCACCGTCAACATCGTGGTGTCGAAGGGCAAGGAGAGCAAGGCCGTAAGCGTTCCCAGCGTCGTCGGCCAGTCCGAGGGCAGCGCCATGACCACGCTCAACAACGCGGGCTTTAAGGTGACCACCGAGTATCAGACTAGCACCTCGGTCACCTCGGGCAGCGTCATCAGCCAGACGCCCACCGCCGGTAGCGAGCTCGATCCCGGCAAGACCGTTCATCTGGTTATCAGCACGGGCTCCGGCAGCTCCACCAACGGCAGCTCCAACGGCAGCTCCACCAACGGCGGCTCGGAATCGTCCACCAACGGCGGTTCCACCACCAACGGCGGCAGCAGCTCCAGCTACTAAACCGACGGCAAGCGCCTTTCGCTTGCCTCGCGAAGAAAGGACCCCAACCGGGGTCCTTTCTTTATGTTTGAGACCGATCGCATTCAGATTTCAGGCTTATAGAACGGATGCATATCCGATTCAGGGTCATAAGCGCTGAGCGAACAAGGGAGGAGGTGCGATCGGGTGACGACGAAGGCATAACGTCGACCCATAGGCGCAGTCGTCAATACCTTGCGCATACCGGCGGCAGCCCACAGAAAGCAGCTACGACGAAGACATGCGCGTCCCACCAAACGCATCGGCCCAGAGGCAGAGACGCACCGCCTGCCGCGGGATAGACAAGCGCCAGGGGGCGGAGATGTTTTCACGACAACCCGCCGCGTTCCCGAGGGCTAACGCGAACACACCTCCACCCCCCCTTTTTTTGTTCGCCGCCCCCCTGGCGACGCTAATCGCAAAAAATTTGATATTGGCCGAAATTGGGTGTTGACTCATCGCCTATATACGCGCATAATATTCGTTGCTGTTTCGATGTGCGCCGTTACCTCAGCTGGATAGAGGGACTGACTACGAATCAGTACGTCGGGGGTTCGAATCCCTCACGGCGCAC
>CALEWN010000348.1 GCA_937925385.1 uncultured Senegalimassilia sp. | reverse complement strand
GGCCGTCTACTCCTACGGCGCCGAGCGCGGGCTGTGGGGCGCTACGGCCGTGGTGGCCAGCGGCTCGGACATCGCCGGCCGCTTCGCCGACGCCCTGTCGGCAAGCCCCGTGGCCTTCGCGCTCAAGGCCCCGGTGTTCCTGGTCGACGACGAAGGCAACCTGCCCGACAAGACGAAGCGGGTCTTGGTGTCCACAAATGACATCTCGCAGGTGCTTGTCGCTGGTGGCAGCACGGTGGTGTCGAATGTTACTGAAGGCTTCATGCAGGCGGTAACGCTTGCGGGCGGTGGTGCGCGCAACGTGTCGCGTAACGCAGGTGAGACGCTGTACGACACATCGTTCGAGGTGGCTCACTGGGCTGTTGAAAACGGCATTTTGAATTGGGACAACGTTGCTTTTGCTACAAGCATCGCGCCGTATGACGCCCTTGCGGGCAGCGTTCTGCAGGGCAAGCGCGGCGGCGTGCTGCTGGTTGCCGGGCAAGGCGATGTTTCCGCGGCCACCAAAGCGGGGCAGGCGGGAGCCAACGTGAAGCAGCTCACGTTCATGGGCGGTTCGGCCGTCATTAAGCCTAACGAGCGCGTGGCCATTTGCGATGCCCTCGGTATCGTGTATCTTGACCTGTTGCATGTTGCCACCGGCATCTCCCTGAGCGGTTTCGCCAATATCGAGGTTGCTGCGAACGCGCCGTATCAAGGTTATTCACTGTCCGATATCATGGGCTACATGGATCCGAGCAACTGGGCTTACGATGATCCCGAGTATTACCAGTTCGCCGTGCTGTCCGATGGCTATTCCGGCATGAGTGCCGAAGCGCTCGACGCGTTCATTAGCCGCATGTGCCGCGCTTCCGAGCGTTCGTATGGCGTCGTCAGCAATATGCGTGGGACGGGCGCTGCGTTCGTCGAGGCTGCGAAAACCTACAATATCAACGAGGTGTACCTCGTATGCCACGCCGCACTTGAGAGTGCGTGGGGCTGCTCGAAGCTTGCGCAGGGTGGTGTTTCCGGGTACGAGGGGTATTTGAACTTCTACGGCATCGGCGCTTACGATATCGACCCGAACAACGGGGGCGCTGCTTTGGCGAAGAAGAACGATTGGTCGTCGCCGGATGCGGCCATCCTGGGCGCCGCGAAGTGGATTTCCCAAAACTACGTGCATCCCACGGTGTCCTCGTCGCGGGTTTCCGGCGCGCAGAACACGTTGTGGCGCATGCGTTGGGACGTCCGCCGTGCGATTGCCGAGGGAACGGCATGGCATCAGTACGCCACTGCCGGCCATTGGGCTACCAGCATCGCGAAGCTCATGTCGCAGTTCTACGATTACCATGGCATCAAGACGCAAGACACGGGCTTGCGCTACGAGGTTCCCCAGTTCCAGTAAGTTGAGACGCATTGGCGCTTGAGCTGCACGGCCCAAGCGCCTTGCTCTCTTCGGCGAGCTGTCTTTCGCGGCAATGCTTCTCCGCAAAAGGAAATGAAGGAAGGTCCGTCCCATGTGGGGTTTGTTTTTCTTGACCGTCGCCGTTGTGGCGGTGTCGTTGTTCTTGCCGGGCTACACGGTGCTGCGCGGCTTTGGCGTTACCCGCTGCCTGTCGGTTTCATTTGCCCCGCTCATCGGAGTGGGTGCATACGTACTGTTGGGTTTCGCGTATGAGAAAGCGGGAGTTTGGTCGAGCTGGCTGACGCAGGCAGGTGTCCTGTTTGTCCTTGCCGCGATCATTTTCGCCGTTTTGCGTTTGAGGCGCGAGCGCAGCGCAGCCCGGATTTCGTTCGGCTTGTCCGATCACGGCCAGGTCGCTGAGCGCGTTAGCTTTGATGCGGCATGCCTTGTGGCATTCCTGCTCTTAGGCGTTGTCTTCGCCGGCGTCTTGTTCGTGTGGTGCCTTGGCACGCCCGATAGCTATGCGCAGCAGTTCGATAACATCAGCCATCTCGGCACCATCCAGGGATTCGTCGATTCCGGCGTGTGGTCGCCGTTCTCGTCGTCGCTGTACGCTTCCGCGGCCGATGCGGCCATCAACCCGCTGCCGGGCGGTGGTTTCTATCCTACGGCGTGGTACTCCGTGGCGGCTCTTGCGGTCACGTCGACAGGCGTTTCGGCCGCATGCGCAGAAAACGTGGCGAACTTCGTGTTCGTGGCGTTTGTGCTGCCCTCGAGCGCGTTCGGATTCATGCGCGTGCTGTTCGATGGCAAGCGCTCCGTCGTGCCGTTCGGCGCGCCGTGCACGCTGCTGTTCGCGGGCTTTCCGTGGAAGCTTATACGTTATGGGCCGCTGTATCCGAATCTGTCGGCATTTTGCATGGTCCCCGCGGTAGCGGCTGTGTTCTTGCTGCTTTTTCAGAAGGGCTGCACGCGTGGGCAGCGTATCGGGCTGGCATGCCTGTTCGTTATGGCGATTATCTCCCTTGCGCTTGCGCAGCCCAACGCGGTGTTCACGCTAGCCGTTCTGCTTGCACCGTTTTGCATTTGGCAGGTGTCGCGCGTTCCCGAAGAGCTTATGCATGTGCGCGGCGCGGTGCTTGCTCCGTTGCGTGTGCTGTTCGGCGGGTTAGCCCTCGCTGTGATCGCGGGCATCTGGATGGCGCTGTACAACGCGCCGTTCTTGGCGTCGGTGGTGCAGCATACGTGGTTGCCGTATGCTGACATGTTCGAAGCGTTCCAGGATGCGCTTGTGTGCGGCTTCATGGCCGATGGCTCGCAGGTGGTGCTCGCAGCGCTTGTCGTGGTCGGCGCGGTGGGCACGCTGTGGCAGCGGCGCTACCTGTGGCTGTCGTTTTCCTACGCGTTCGCCTGTATGATCTTCGTGGTGAACGGGTATTCTGACGGGCCGCTTAAGCATATCTTCGGCGGCTTTTGGTACACCGATCCGTGGCGCTGCGGTGCCATGGCGTCGCTTATCGGGATATTTCTCGCCGCGTTCGGCTTGTGGACTTCCTGGCGCCTGGTTTGCTGGGCGGTGGCGCGCGCGAAGAAGGTGTCGCTTGCTTCGGGTGCATCTGTGGGCGTTGCTGCGTGTCTGGCGCTTTTGGTGGTGTTGGGCTCGACGTTTCCCGGCGTTGCCGCGCCGGGTTCGCAAAGCGGGGCCATTGCGTTTCGCTCGGTGCTCAGCGGGCTGCGTACCGAAGCATCCACGGCGGAAGTGTACGACAACGCGGAAAAGGCCTTCGTGCAGCAAGTCAAGCAAACCGTACCTGCGGATGCCCTTATCATCAACGTGCCTGACGACGGTTCCGCTTTCGCTTTTGCGGCCGATGATTTGCGCACATACTTCAGATACACGCGCGAGTACGACGTTTCTTCGGAAACGCCTGAGAGCTGTATCATCCGCAACAGCTTGCGCACCATCGCGGACAACGGATATGTGCAGGAAGCGGTTGAGTCTATCGGCGCCGAATATGTGCTGCAGCTTGACCAGGGCGAGCCCGATGTTGAAAGCCCGCACCTGTTCACGTACGAAAACGGGAAGAAGTGGCGCGGTATCGACGGCATTCGCGACGATACGCCCGGCTTCGAGGTAGTGCTCGCAGAAGGCGATATGAGGCTGTATAAGATCACGGCTGTGTAAACGGAAGTGCGGGAATCGTTTACGCATGCGCGTAACCCGGGAGTGTTGAGGGGGGCGCAACGGCAATGTCGCGCCCCCCTCACTCTTTTAGATGTTGTTTGCTGGTGGGTTTGCCGGTAGCGCTAGCGGTAAAGCCAGGAAGAACGGCGCTAGAAACTGCAACGCCGCGCCATAGCGTTCCCAGTACCAGATTGGCGAGGCGATAAGTAGCGAAGCAACCAGCATAAGACAAGGGACGAACACGATGATGTAGCGTCGTCTGCCTTGAAGGAAAAACGTGATTGCAAGAAACGTTATGCCCCATGCAACCCATCCCAGTGGGATGGAAAGGTTTGCTCGAGAAAGAATCCTTTCTGCTCTGTCTCCAAGGTAATTCTTGATGGTGATGCCATACGCATTTGCTTCGGCCTGACTATTCAGCATTTGGGGGACTCCGCCGTTGATGTTGCCGTTGTGTAGCAGCACTAACGGGTGGTTGATGGTCCAATATCCGAATGTTTGCAGCTCCCATGATTCGAAGTACACAATAGGGTTGTCGATGCCCATGGATATCCAGTGCATGAGAAAATCATTGTCGAGCGCTGCATTGTTGAATTGGGAATTCCATTTCAACGAATCGATACATGTAGGTGTATAAACGCTTGCGTACTCGTTAAAGGGCAGCAACTCGTTCATATATGCCGCATCGGCTTCGCTTATGTCGCCGTCAAGTGCCACAACGCGTGCCGTTTGATTGAGGGGAATGCCATATCCTTCTGCCTTTTCGGCGGGTGCGATATCTGCCGCTGAGTAGATGGGACCCGTAACCAGCAGGTTCAACGCAATGGCGGCAAGCGGGATGGCGGTGATGGCGTTTGCGGGCGCTCGCCGTAAGCTTGTCGTTCTCTTCGCCGAGCATAGCAACAGAGCTGCGAATACGCCCACATCGATGAGCAGCCCGTTGCTACGTAAAAATGCGATGATGATGCAGCACATGGCGAACATTGGAATCCACGCTTTGCTACTGTGGGTAATTTTTCCGCTGGTGTTTACGAAATCAAAGAGCAAAACGGTCACAGCTACTATTGCTGCGGAAAACAGAGGGTCTTTCATAATGCGATGGAGTAT
>CALEWN010000347.1 GCA_937925385.1 uncultured Senegalimassilia sp. | reverse complement strand
GGCAGCATTGATTTGCGGGGCCATCGGCTGCGCATTGTTCGCATGGCTGCCAAGCGCTACGGTCCTGCAAGGAGCCCGATTGGTACAGGGCATCTCATGCGGCCTGACCATGAGCGCCACCTCGGCGTTCGTGCTCGACTGCACATCCCATCACCACCGTACGTTCGGCACCACCATGGCCAGCACCGGCGCGCTTATCGGTCTCACCGTAGGGTCGTTGGGCATCGGGATTTTCGCCATTTATTCGCAATGCTACGCGATCGTATACGTTGCATTCGTTGCAGCGATGCTGATCATTTGCGCATTGCTGCCCCTGACGCACGAAACGGTAACGCATCGCATCACGGTGAGGCATGCGGTCAGGCCGCTGGTGCATGTGCCCAAAAACCTGCATGGGGTCTTCCCCATCGCCGCGGGATGCTATATCGCCGCCTGGGGAATCGGGATGTTCTTCCAATCGCTGTCAACACCGGCGGCGGTGCAGTATTTCGGTTCCACGGACCCGCTGCTTCCCGCCATCATCCTGGCACTGGCCATGGCGCCGAGCGCGTTGGGAGGCCCCATGTCCGCCCGCACCTCTACGCGCTTTGCGCTCGGAGGCGGCAGCGCGTTGATGCTCGCAACCTGCGCCGGCCTGTTCTTCGCGCTGAACGCAGGAGCTATGATGGTGTTCTTGCCGCTGTGCTTCGTGTTCGCAGTCGCTTGCGGCATCATTTTATCCGCGAGCCTGCATTTGCTGGTGAGCTACAGCGACCCGTCCGAAAGCGCCACCGTGATCTCGCTCATCAACTTCGGAGGATATGCGGGCACCGCCATCATCAGCGTCCTTATGAGCGCGCTTGCCGCAGTCACCACGTTGGCGAACGTGTTTGCGTTTCTGGCCGCTATCGGAGCCTGCGCCATGATTCCCGGAGCCATCATGGGGCTCAAGTCGATTCGCAAGTAAAAGAAAGCGGGGCATCCCCGATCAGGTGATGCCCCGCTCCATTTGCAGGCTGGTTCGCGATTACTCGACGATCTTGCCGTCTTCCATGGTGGCATAGCCGCCGACGTACACGTCGGTTGCACGGCCGGTGAGCTCGGCCCCGATGAAGCCGGAGTTCTTCGCCTTGCTGCAGAAGTCCGCGGCGTTGACGGTCCAAGCGGCCTCGGGGTCGATGACCGTCAGGTCGGCGGTGCTGCCGGCCTCGAGCGCCACGCGCTCCACGCCCAAGATGGCACGCTGGTTGGCGCCCATGAGCTCGGTCATGCGCTCCCAAGAGATCTTGCCGGTGGCCACCAGGTTGGTGATGACCAGGCCCAGGCTGGTCTCCAGGCCGATCATGCCGAACGGCGCCAGCTCGAACTCGCGGTCCTTCTCCCATGCGGTGTGCGGGGCATGGTCGGTGACGATGGCATCGACGGTGCCGTCGACCACGCCAGCGATAAGGGCTTCAGCGTCGGAAGCCGTGCGCAGCGGCGGGTTGACCTTGAGCGCCGTGGAGTAATCGTCGCCAATGTTGTCCTCGGTGAGGAACAGGTGATGCGGGGTGACCTCGCAGGTAACCGGCAGGCCCTCGGCCTTGGCGGCGCGCACCATATCGAGGCCGCGCGCGGTGGAGATGTGCTGGATATGCAGCTTACAGCCGGTCAGGCGGCACAGGGCGATATCGCGGGCGATCTGCAGCTCCTCGCCTTCTGCCGGCCAGCCCAGAAGGCCCAGTCGCGTGGAGGCGACGCCCTCGTTGACCTGACCGTCGCCGACCAGATCCTCGTCCTGGCAGTGGCTCATGACCACGCGGCCGAACTGGCTGGCGTAATCCATGACGCGGCGCATCATGCCGGCTGCCTGAATGCCGCGGCCGTCATCGGTGAAGGCAACGGCGCCGTGAGCGACCATGTCGCCCATCTCGGAAAGCGTCTCGCCCTTCAGGTCCTGAGAGCAGGAACCGGACACGTGCACGCGGCACTTGCCGGCCTGGGCGGCGATGGACTTCACATACTCGACGGCGACGGCGTTGTCGACCACCGGGTTGGTGTTGGGCATGGCGCACACCGCCGTGAAGCCGCCATGGGCTGCGGCGCGGGTGCCGCTGGCGATGTCTTCCTTCTGCTCGAAGCCCGGCTCGCGCAGATGCACGTGCATATCCACCAGGCCCGGGACGACGATCTTGCCGGCCAGGTCGCGCTCGACGCCCTTCTCCAGGGTAAGACCCTGGCCGATCTCGACGATCTTGCCGTCGCGGATGAGGATGTCGGCGGTTTCGTTCAGACCGACCTGCGGGTCGATCACGTGCGCGTTCTTAAGCAGTAATGCCATCTTCGCTCCCTCCAAGCAGCAGGTACAGGGCGGCCATGCGGGTCAGGATGCCGGCATAGACCTGGTCAAGGATGACCGAACGCTCCGGGTGGTCGGCCATAAAGGAATCCAGCTCGACGCCACGGTTGATGGGGCCGGGATGGCACACGATGCAGTCGGGGCGCATGAGCTTGTTGCGCTTCTCGGTGAGGCCGTAGAGCATATTGTACTCGCGCAGGCTGGGGTACGGCGCGCCCTCGAGGCGCTCGCGCTGGATGCGCAGCATGTACACGACGTCAAGTTCGGGGAGCACCTCGTCGATGTTGTGCGAGATGCGATCGACGCCGAGCACCTCGGG
>CALEWN010000346.1 GCA_937925385.1 uncultured Senegalimassilia sp. | reverse complement strand
AACAACGCCCCCGCCGCCGCACCCGCCGCGGCAAGGCGCACCGCGCCCTCGCAGCACGCCTGGGCCGACACCGTCCCGGAAAGGCCGGCCTTGCCCACCTGCTCCTCAAAGCGCGCATGCGCACGGCGCAATGCGCCGACGGGTAGCATCGGGCGAGTAGCCCGCAACGCCAAACGCCTGCTCAGACCTTCCAGATACGAAAGGCATGCGCCCGCCTGCGCGCCGCCCTGCCCCCGCCCGCCATCGGGCGCGCGGGCCCTCGCCGCCCGGGCTCGGCGAACCGATCTCGCGCCTGCCCAACCCAGGCACGCTCCCGAAGCCGCACCGAGAACGGCCGCGATCGCGGGCAACGCCGCCGTATACGCCATCACGACACCTCCACGTTCAACATGCGACGCACGGCGAGCACGCCCGCAACCTCCATCGCACATGCCAAGCCCAGCAAGCCAAATCCCAGCGGGCTTTGCAGGAACGGATCCAAAAATCCTTTGCTCACCAGCGAGAACACCGCAACCAAGGCGAAAGGCATCACCGTGACCACGCGCGCCGACAGCCGCGCCTGGGCCGTCTGCACCCGTAATGCACGGCGCAAAGCCAGCTCTCCTTCAACCGTCTCGCGCGCCGCCTCGAGCACCGGGCGCATGCTGCCGCCAGCTTGGTGCTGCACATCGAGCGCCACCGCCACGAACGCAAGCTCCGATCTCGTCCCGCCCGCGCGCAGCGCCCCCAGGGCCTCGCTCGAGCCATGGCCCGTCTCGAGCAGATGCGCACAGGCTGCGAACCTCTTCCCTAGCGGCCCCTTTATCTCGCCCGCCAGCTGCTGAAACGTCTGCAGCAGGGAAAAACCCGCCTGGAAGCACGACCCCATGGCGTGGAGCGCATCCGGCACCGCCTCTCGCAAGGCCTCCTCCTGACGATCGCGCCAGCCGTGGATGCGCGCCACCGCAACGGCGCAGGCCAAGACCGCCACTGCGGCGCCGGCAAACGGCGATGCCGATACCAGGCCCACGCAAACCGCCAGCGCCGCTGCCGCCGCGACGGCAAGCGAGCACAGGCTTCGCGGCGTGCAAACCACCCCGCGGCCCCGCAACGCCGCCTGGGCATCGCCCGCAAGAGCGGAGACCCTGGGCACGGAAAGCAGATGTCGCGCAACCACATCGGCACATCGCACGCCGTTGCGCGCAAGATGCTGCCCGATGCCGCCTTCGCCCGCCCTCCGGCGCCGGGTACGCCGCAACACCGCGCGAGCGCAAAGCTCGCCGCCGAAAAACGCGGCTATAGCCGCTGCGCCGCCGAACACGCAAGATGCTTCCATTCCGAAACCTCCTCCCCATCAAGCCCGATGGTTTCCGGCAGGTCGTCCACCCAATCGGGCAGGGCCCGCCACCGGCCCGCCTCCTCGGGCGAGCGCCGCTCGAACAACGTCCTCACAAAACAGGTTCTCTCGCGTTGGTCGTACGAAAGCTCCGACACGTGGGTCACGCACCGCCTGCCGCTGAGCGCCCGCGACGTCTGCACCACCACGTCGAATGCGCTCGCCGCGTTCGCCTCGATGACGTCCACGGGCAGATCGACGCCGTAGCGCACCATAGTCACCACGCGGGAAAGCACATCGCGCGGGGAATTGGCATGCAGCGTGGTGAGCGACCCGTCGTGGCCCGTGTTCATGGCGGTGAGCATGTCCACCGCCTCCGCGCCGCGGCACTCGCCCACCACGATGCGGTCGGGGCGCATGCGCAACGCGTTGATCACCAGATCGCGGATGGTCACTTCTCCCGCCCCCTCGGCGTTGCGCGGACGCGCCTCCAAGCGCACCACATGAGGATGCTCGAGAAAGCGCAGCTCGGCCGTATCCTCGATAGTCACGATGCGCTCGCCTGCGGGAATGCAGCATGACAACGCATTGAGCAACGTCGTCTTGCCGCTGCCCGTGCCGCCCGCCACCACCACGTTCTTGCGCGCAAGCACCGCCCATTCCAGGAAGCGCCGCAAATGCCCGTCGATCGAGCCGGAACGCTCCATCTCCTGCAGCGTTATCACGCGCTGCGTGAACTTGCGGATCGTGACGATGGGCCCGTCGGGCGCAAGCGGGGGGATGACCACGTGCACGCGATGGCCTTCGGGCATGCGAGCGTTCACCATAGGCGACGACTCGTCCACGCGCCTGCCGAGCGGCCCGAGCACGCGATCGATAAGCGCCCGAAGCTGGGCCTGGCTCGAAAACGCCCGGTTGCTGCGCACAAGGCGCCCCTGCCGCTCGAAGAACACGTCGTCAGGGCCGTTCACCATGATCTCGGTGATGGTCGGATCGGCTAGCAACGGCTGCAAAGGACCGAAACCGAACACCTCGTCTACCAGCTGCTCGGACAATCTCGATCGGCGCAGGGCATCCGCCCCCTGCTACACCGGCAGCGCGAACGCCTGACGGCACGCCCCCAAAAGCTCGCTTCGCGCCCGCGCCGGCTCGAAGGCCATCAACGCCGCTATGTCATCAACCGACACGAATAGGCGCACGTCCTCTTTCAAGCGCGCAAGCGTCGCCGTTGGCGCACGGCTTTCGCCGCCGCTTGCGCCCAACGCCTGCGCACGTTCTGCCAACGTCACGATCAGGCCTTCTTGCGTTTGCGCGAACGTTTTCCGCGCAGGAAGGGCATGCCCGGCCCCTCGCGGGAAGACGTCGCAGCAGCCGATACGCCTGGCAGCATCTCCGCCATAAGCTCCTCAATGCCTTCCACCAGCTCGTTACGCGAGTCGATCAGATCCCCTACCAGCCCCGCCGCCAAAAGGTCCTCCACATCGGCGCCGCCATCGGGCAGCTCGCGCACATGAGCCCCCTTCAGCGCGCACGACACGTCCATCGACGACAACGGCGCCCCCTTGCCACAGCCGTTCAGCGTGAACAGGAAAGGATTGACGGCGATACCGCAACGGGCGCACAGGTCGAGCGCGCGCTGCGCCGCATGCACCGATGTGGCGCGTTGATCGACCAGGAACAGCACCTTCGAGCTGCGCTCCAACAGCACCGCATGCTGCTCGGCCCACGCGCCGCCCGTGTTCGCCACGATCACGTCGAAACGCTCGCGCACGGCATCGAGAAGCGCCGGCGCCTGCGCAACCACCGCCTCGGCGGCGTCCACGTGCTCCGGAGCCGCCAGCAGCGCCGGCGCCCTCCCTTCGCAGGAAAGTTCGGCCAGACGCTCGGGCCGGGCAAGCACCTCGTCGATGCGCAGGGGCTTTTTCACTCCCATGAGCTGGGCCATATCGCCGAACTGCAGGTCGAAATCAAGCAGCAGCGTGCGCAGCCCCAGCCCCTGGGCAGCATGTGCCGCCAGCAAGGCGACCGCGCTTTTGCCCGCGCCCCCGCTGCCGCTCACCACCGGCAGCAAAAAGCCCTTCGCCGCCGGACGCTGCGGATTCGCCGCTGAAGCCGTGGAGCTTCCAGAAGCCCCCAACCCCGATGCTGCCCCATAAGGGGAAACGGTCGCAGCAAGGTCCTTTGCTGCCGATGGAGCGGCAAGGGCCGACTGGGCGTTCGCCGACGCATACGATCCGCCCTGCCGCATCTCCGCAGGCGACGCCATCGTCCCCGCGACCGTCCCCGCCCGTTCAAGCGCTTCCGAAAAGCCGGCCGAATGCGTCGTCGCCACGCCGTACGGGGAAGCCACCGAAGACGCGACGCCGAACGTCGCCTGCTGCTGCGGCGCCTCCCCCGCCGGTGCGAAAACGGTCCCGGGGCCGACCCCCGCTTGCAACTCGATCGCCCGCATGGCCACCTGTTTGCATTGCGCGTAACGCTCGACGAAAGCCTGCCTGGTCAGCGACGCATCCACGCCTGCCGCGGTCGTCCTTGATCGAAGCGACCCCGACTCCTGCGCCGTCAGCATGCATACGCGCCTGCCGGGCCGATCGCGTTTCAGCGCGGCCGCAAGGTTGATGGGCGCCACATCAGCGCAGGAAACGACCCACACCTCCTGCACGCTCGCCGCATCGCGCAGCGCCGCGCGCGCCTGCTTGGCGGAGGTGAACGGCATAAGCCACTGCTGCGCCAGCAGGTTCTCACCCTCAAGGCCTAACAGCTCCGGATGCCGGAAGCATTCCTCATCGGCGCACAGCGCCACCAACGGCATGGACATCCTCTCTCCTTCCGCTTGTCTCAAAGCCTCTCTCACTGCGCACCCGCACCAGGCAAGGTCAGATACAGCTCGGTTCTCTGAGCCGCCGATACAAGCTCCTCGACCTGGTTCGGATCGACGGCAAGCGTCACCCACGTCACCTTCGACGCAGATCCCGACGCCTGCCGGTCGTCCGTCCCGACGCTGGTCGCCAACACGTTCACACCCCGAGCCAGCACTTGCGTTGCCGCGCTCCCCGTGGCATATACATCCACCGACGAGCCCGCCGACACTGCACCGCCCACCGCCTGCACGTCCTTGGCAGGCACGCTGATCGCAACCTTGCCATCGGGCACGTCTATGGCCGACGAAGCCGCGCCGAACCTTCTTGCGGAAAGGACCTCTCCGGAAAGCACCGTGGAAGATGCCTTCGCGCCCACAACCTCCGACGCTTTCCGCACCGCTTCGGGCGGCAGCAGGTCAGCCACCCACAAGCGCATCTCCACAGCTCCCGAATCAACCGTTTCACCTGCGGCTATGTCGCGTTTCGCCACGCATACCTCCACCTGATCGCCGCCGTAGCGGGCCAAGGCGTCGGCCCGTGCGCGCTCCGCCTCGCCGCGCACCGACTGGGTATATGCGCGCACGCACAACGCGCACAGCACGCCGCATATCGCGCCCGCCGCAGCGGTCTTGTTCCGTCTCATGCGCACCTCCTTCGCTTCGCATCACCCAGTATGGGAACGCCATCTTGCGAAACCCTTGCCGATAGCACCGTCTCTTGTCCCCAGAACCTTGCAGGCCCGTCCGATCCAACGCCATGCGGAACCCGCTCGCCCGCCCCCCAAACGCTTACAGAAGCAGGCGGCCCCGGTAACAGCCGATTCCGCAACGTGAAAAGCCTTGTAGCAGATAGCCCCTCGATCTCGACGTTCACGACTCCTACACCGCGAAAGACCTTGCGGAAAGCAACCCCTCGACATCCAAGAGCTCCGCACTGCGAATCGCCTTGCAGCAGACAGCCCCTCGATATTCACTGCCCCGCACCACAAACAGCGTTGCGGCAGACAGCCCCTCGTGCATTCCCGAACCCGCGAAGCAGCGCAAGCCGTATGGCCCAGCGGAATGCCCCGATGTAAAAACCCGCCGGCCCGAAAGGCAAGCTCGGGCAAGCCCAGCGGCATCGGCGGGTTGTGCAGTATTTGCGAAAGCGGGTTTCTTGTGCGACAATAAGCGTCACCCATTCGGGGAAATCATCCGGCCGGTTGGCGCAGCGGGAGCGCAGGTGCCTTACAAGCACAAGGTCACAGGTTCAAATCCTGTACCGGCC
Organism: uncultured Senegalimassilia sp.; assembly: GCA_937925385.1. Taxonomy (GTDB): domain Bacteria; phylum Actinomycetota; class Coriobacteriia; order Coriobacteriales; family Eggerthellaceae; genus Senegalimassilia. The sequence goes on along the minus strand of CALEWN010000346.1, from coordinate 961 downwards.
ACCATTGAAACCGCAGGTCAGACGTTTTTCGTCTGGCCTTTTCTTTTTTCAGGGCAACCAGGGGCTTATAGGACGAAAGCGCGTCTGAATTAGAAGCTTCGGCGCAGGCTGGTACCTCTTTTTTGCGGGTTTAAATTCGGCCACGCAAGCCTTTCATCCATACGTCGCACCCATAAAAAATGGACGCCAGCCTGCGCCGACGCCCGAAAACCAACGCGCTTTTCACGCCGAAAGCCCGACATGGAACAGCGCCGAAAACAGACGCGCCTTCTGTTTTACGAACCCGAGACGCGCCGGCGCCCGGGCGCGGATCCGCCTTGCGCGTCGCAAACCCCATTTTCTTCCTGCACGCCAAAAAGGCCGCCGGCACAGCCGACGGCCTTCAAGTTATGCAGATCCCTTGCGACAGCCCGGGAAACCCCGGTCGGACACGCCGAAGCCCTGCGGGGCGAACGCGCGGCGCCCTATTCCCCTTGCACGCCCTTCACAGCGCCGAGCATCTCCCGCGCATGGGCGAGAGACGCCTCCGTGGCGTCGCCGGAGAGCATACGGGCGATCTCGGCGGGCCGCTCATCAGCGGACAGCCGTCGCAGGCAGGTCTGGGGCATCCCATCGTCGCCGGCTATCTTGGTGACCGCATAATGCGCATCGCCGTGCACGGCAACCTGAGCCAGGTGCGTCACCACGATAACCTGATGGCTGCGAGCCAGATCAGCCAGAACCTCGGCCAACGCCACGGCCACAGAGCCGCCCACGCCGGCGTCCACCTCGTCGAACACCAACGTGTCAACGCTATCGGCCTGCCCGAGCACCACCTTTATAGCCAGCATGACGCGGCTGACCTCGCCGCCCGACGCGATGCGCGCGAGCGGGCGCGCCTGCATCCCGGCACCCGGGCGGAACAGGAACTCCACCGCCTGCGGCCCCACCTTCGTCCACTGGCCGCGCTCGAGCGGCGCGA
>CALEWN010000345.1 GCA_937925385.1 uncultured Senegalimassilia sp. | reverse complement strand
GCCCTTCCGTTAGATCGAATAGCTGTCCGCCGCAACCGCCGAATGCTCGTCGATGATGCTCTGCAGCGTGATGCCGCCCAGATACTCGTTGATCACCTTGTACAACCCGCGCCATACACCCAGCTCCATACAGGGAACCGGCATATTGCAGTCGAAGGTGTCGTCCTCCAAGCACGAAGCCGGCGCAAGCGAGCCCTCGGTGACCCGCAGCACATCCAGCACGGTGATCACGCTGGCCGGCTTCGCCAGCCGATAGCCGCCGGCAGCGCCGCGCACCGAGCGCACTAGCTTCGCCGTGACCACATTCGACACGATCTGCTCCAGGTACTTCTTCGAGATACCCAGCGACTCGGACACCTCTTTCAGAGACACGGGACCGCCGCCATCATGCTCCGCCAGATACAGCATCAAGCGAACCGCGTACAGGCCCTTCGTTGAGATTTTCATGCGCGCTGCCGCCTTTCTTCCGCAGGGGAAAGGCGTCGACGGCTAAGCGCCGACGCCGTTGATTGCAACCCTTATAGTATACCCTCTCCACCTAGGGAATATGCTGTGATTCAGCTAGCGCCTGGAGCCTTTCCCGCGCGTACCGCTGCTCTTGCCACCTCGTGCGCCGCTCGGGGAACCGCCGCGCTTGCCGGCGTTCGCGCTACCCGAAGAGCCTCCTCGGCCTCCCGCCGCGCCACCTGCAGCGCGCTTCCCGGCCCCACCTTCGCTGCCCTTCGGCCCGCGCATAGCGTTCTTCGCGCCCGCCACGCCCTTCTTCGCGCCAGCGCCATGCCCGCCTTCGCTCTTATAGGGCCTGATCAGGCACTTCGGACCGAACCCGATCAGGTCGGTGCGGCCCGCCTTGCGCAGCGCCTCCATCACCAGGTCGTGGTTCTTCGGATCGCGATACTGGATGAGCGCGCGCTGCAGCGCCTTCTCATGCGGGCTTTTCGGCACGAACACGCGCTCCATGGTGCGCGGATCCACGCCAGTGAAGTACATGGCCGTGGACATGGTGGACGGCGTGGGATAGAAATCCTGCGCCTGCTCGGGGTTGAACCCCATGTCGCGCACGTATTCCGCCAGCTCGATGGCCTCATCGAGCGTACTTCCGGGGTGCGAGGACATCAGGTACGGCACCACGAACTGCTTCAGCCCGCAAGCGTCGTTGGCCTGCTGGAACAGCTTCACGAACTTCTCGTACACCTGATGCTGCGGTTTGCCCATCACGCCGAGCACGGCGTTGGAAACATGCTCGGGCGCCACGCGCAGCTGCCCGCTCACGTGGTGCTCGCACAGCTCGCGCACGAACGCCTCGCCCTTGTTACGGTCGGCCAGCACGTAGTCGAAGCGGATGCCCGAGCGCACGAACACCTTCTTCACGCCCGGCAGCTCGCGCAGTTCGCGCAAAAGCTGCAGGTAGTCCGTGTGGTCGGCGTTCAGCTTGCGGCACGGCTGCGGCGACAGGCAGTGCTTGTTGCGGCACGCGCCGCGACGCAGCTGCGCATCGCACGCAGGCTGGCGATAGTCCGCCGTCGGGCCGCCCACGTCGTGAATGTAGCCCTTGAACTCCGGGTCGGCGATCATCTGCTTCGCCTCTTCCACGATGGACTCATGGCTTCGCACCTGCACGATGCGCCCCTGATGGAACGTCAGCGCGCAAAACGCGCACTCGCCGAAGCAGCCGCGATTGCTGGTCAGGCTGAACTTCACCTCGCGGATGGCCGGGATGCCGCCGGCTTCCTCGTACATGGGATGGTACGCGCGCGCATACGGCAGGCGGTACACCGCGTCCATCTCCGAGGTGGTCAACGGCTTGCTCGGCGGGTTCTGCACCACGAATTCGTGATCGGAATAGGGCTCCACCAGGCGTTTCCCTGTGAAGGGGTCGCTGTTGCCATACTGTACGTTGAAGCTACGCGCGTACTCGAGGTTGTCCTTCTGCATGCTGTCGAACGAGGGCAAAAGCTCGTAATCGTACACGTGCTCAAGCGTTTTCGCGCGATACACCGTGCCGTCGATGAACGTGATGTCGGACACGTCAAGCCCAGCCGCCAGCGCATCGGCGATTTCCACGATGGAATGCTCTCCCATTCCATAGGAAATAAGGTCTGCGCCGGAATCCAGAAGCACAGAACGCTTTACGCTGTCTGACCAATAGTCATAG
>CALEWN010000344.1 GCA_937925385.1 uncultured Senegalimassilia sp. | reverse complement strand
TGCGTCTTACGCGTGGGGTGGTGGTGCGTCACCTCATGCTGCCTGGGGCTTTGGAGGATTCCAAGCGCGTGGTGCGCACGATATGGGAGCGCTTCGGAGGCGATGTGCTGTTGTCGTTGATGAACCAGTATACGCCGGTGCTGGTGGAAACGGCGAAGGCCGGCGATGCATGGGCCAAACGCCAGCTTGCGCGTTGTCCTGAGCTGGCCGGACGCGTGTCCGATGCGGAATACGAGGAACTGCTGGACTACGCCGACTCGCTGGGGATCGATGACTATTTCTGGCAGCAGGGCGGTGCGGCCCAGGACAGCTTCATCCCTGCATTCGATTTGACTGGGGTTCCGAGATAATATCGCACAAACGTTCTTGACCACGAACAAGCGTACGAGTATAGTAGTTGCTTATAACACGTACGGATGTTTGTGGAAGGGGAGCCATGGATGTGCAGGAGAAGCTGGAGATCCTTGCCGATGCGGCGAAATACGATGTCGCCTGCACATCGTCGGGGTTGCAGCGCGGCTCGAAGGCCGGTTATGTCGGCAATGCGCTCGGTGCAGGATGCTGCCATAGCTTTACGCCCGATGGGCGTTGCATCTCGCTGCTCAAAGTGCTCATGACCAACGTATGCGTGTACGATTGCGCGTATTGCGTCAACCGTTGTAGCAACGAAGTGCCGCGCGCAGCGTTCACGCCCGAAGAGCTGGCCGATCTTACTATGGCGTTTTACCGCCGTAACTATATCGAAGGGCTGTTCCTCAGTTCGGGCGTCATCGGTTCGCCCGACCATACCACCGAGCTTATGATCCGCACGTTGCAACTGCTGCGCGATCATCACCGGTTTCGCGGATATATCCATGCGAAGGCCGTTCCGGGAACTTCGTCGGAGCTTATCGATAGGCTTGGGCATCTTGCGGATCGCATGAGCGTGAACCTTGAACTACCTAGCCAGACAAGTTTGAGCTTGCTGTGCCCTCAGAAAACCAAGCAGCGCATCATAGCCCCTATGCGTCAAATCAGGGACAACATGGCGCAGGATCGTGAGTCGCGGGGAATATCGCGGCGCAGCACAACGTATCTGCCATCTACCCGTCCGAAGGAGCGGGGGCGTGCGTTTGTGCCAGCGGGGCAGTCCACGCAGATGATCATAGGGGCTACTCCGGAAACCGATTTCCAAATCCTTAACCTATCGCAGGCGCTATATAAGACCTTGCAGCTCAAGCGCGTGTTCTTCAGCGCATATCTGCCGGTAAGCTCCGATGAGCGTCTGCCGCAGAACGTTGGGGTACAATTGAATCGTGAACACAGGCTATACCAGGCTGATTGGCTGCTGCGCTACTACAAATTCGAAGTGTCGGAGATTATCAGCGCCGATGCGCCGAATCTGGAGATGGATGTTGATCCGAAAGCCGCATGGGCGCTGAATCATCTGGATTTGTTTCCGGTGGAGGTGAACACGGCTCCGTTGGAGGTGTTGCTGCGCATACCGGGGATAGGTCCACGTGGGGCCCGTTTGATTATGCGTGCTCGACGCACCTCGTGCTTGCGGGAAGGGGAGCTTCGCAAGCTGGGAATCGCTTTCAAGCGGGCACGTTACTTCATTACCTGCAACGGGAGATATCAAGGTAACGGGGTGGAGTTTTGCCCCGAGGCTTTGCGGGCGCAGCTGGCAAGCCCCATCGAAGGCGGCCGTCATGGTGCCCGTTCGGGGAAGGTGTTGCCTGGGCAGCTTAGCCTGTTCGGATCGGAAGTCGGGCGTACGGCCATAGGAGCAGGGGATAAGGCGACCGCGCTGGGCGGCAGCGCGAGAGGAGCGCAGCGGCTGCAGGCGCCGGTGGTTCAGGAAAGCGTGGCCGATGGGATCTTCGGTTGGCAGCATGCGTTGCAGGGCCGGCAGAAGGTGCCCGCATGAGCTTGGATGTCGGTAGGGAGCCGCTGGACAACGTGGCATACGTGCACGATGGCACTACCGAAGGGCTGCTAACGGCGATATTCCAAGCGTATGCGTTGCACGAGCAGCCCGAAGACTTTTCGACCGCGGCCGCGTTACAGCCTCGGTTAGGGCAAAGCGTGCGCTATATCGAAACCGATGCGACGTTGGCGGCGCGTGTGAAGGCGGGCATCGTGCGAAAAGCAGGTCGGGATGCTTGGGATGCGGTGCTGCATGCGTCGTTGTCGGACGACTACTCTGCGGGCATAGCGGTGTATCGGTTCGTTCGATTCGTCATGGCGCATCCTGTTGCCATTAATCGCGGCTTGATACGGAACTTCGCACATCCTGTAGCCGGTCCCGTAGCGCGTCTCGAGCGGTCGGTTATGAACGAGCGGCACTTGATAATGCAGTTCTTGCGTTTCGAGCACTTTGAAAACGGCATATGGTTCGCGAAGTGCAACCCCAAGGCCAATGTGGTGCCGCTGCTCATGGATTGGTTTGCCGATCGGTTCAATACCGAGCGTTTCGTCATCTACGATGAGGTTCATCAAGTTGCGGGCATCTACGATGGCTCGGGCTGGTATTTAGCGCAAACCGATGAGCTTCATCTGCCGCAGTATGCGGCGGATGAAGCTGCTATGCAGGCAGCGTGGAAGGGGTTCTACGATGCCATGTCCATATCCGTGCGCTATCATCCGGAGCTTCGAAGGCACTTCATGCCGAAGCGCCTGTGGCGCAATATCACGGAATTGCGTGATGGGCTGATGGACGGTAATGCAAAGGACGCTTTGCCTGCTGTTGGAATATCTGCGGAGAAGCGGCTGTAAAACCACGATCGCACGCGCGGATAATACCCCTCTGCTGTCGAAACACCCCTGGGAAGCTGGTGTAAAACGCGCTCGATGGCAGAGGGGAGCTGCGCTTGAGATATCGCCGATGCCGTCTTCGGGCATCGGCGATACGGCACTCCTTACAGCGTACGTGCTGCGTTGTCCGGGTCTATCGACATGCTCTGGAATCGGTCCTCCATGTACTGGTTATCGAAATGATTGTCGATGAATCGGGAGATGGCGTTGTCGGGCGCTACGCCGGCTTCACGCTGGTACCAGCGGTCGAGCGACATCAAGGTCATGCCACAGTCAACGATCATCAAGGCGGCGCATACGGTAGTTAGGGAATAACGCCAGTTCCAAGGGATGCGATTGACCAGTCGTAGCATCCAAGGCAGGCATAGCTTTACCCAGAACAGGCCAAGCACGCCCCACATGGCCATGAACATGCCGTTGGTGCGGCCGTCGATGGAGAGGAACGTCCCGGTGTAGTCCCAGGCAACGATGCCGAAGGCGAACTGCATGAACCAGCTGACTGCATATTCGAATGCCCCACCGATCACTGCGCTCACCAGGAAGATCACGGGAAAGGGCGCTTTGTGGAAGCGGTTGAGGGCCATGGTCATCAGCATCGCGCCAACGCCGTAGATGGGGCTAAAGGGCCCGAACAGCAATCCCGCTCGGTCTTCGTAAACTCCAGGGTCCACTACCAGCACATGATATACGGTCTCGATCACCAGTCCTAAAACGCTGCATACCACGAATATCCAGAACAGGTTGAAGAAGTTCAGGGTAATGTAGCCGCGACCGGTGGGATCAAGGCCAAGCGTGCCGTCTTCTGCTTGCTCTCTGGTCTCCATATCGCGTAACTTGCGACGCAGCTCGCGCTCTCCGGCAAGCGCCGGGTCAAGATAGGACTGCATGACGATTAGGAACACCGCTACCACGGCATGGGGGATGACGTTGGCTCCAAGGCCGTTGAGCATGATGGAGCAGATGATGATGGCGGCCAAGATGAATATCATAGCCTCGGTGCCATGGGCGGCGTGTTTGCGCTTGTTTCGCAGCAAACGAATGCCGAAGATGGCGAACATAGCTGCTAGTGCCGTGTACAGCACTGTCTCTACGACATAGATGACCACGGTGGCGGTGGATGCTTCGATGTCCAAGTTGCCGGAGGTGAAGGCCAGCACCATAGTCACAATGGTGATCGTCAAAAGAACTGCGGTGGCACCGCCTGCTATCAGGCATAGCACGCCGAATATCTTTACCGCTAAGGGAAGTCGTTTGCGGTCGATAGCATTGCGGTCGGTTCGAAAGCGTTTCCTCACCTTGGAGGACGACGTTGCGTCATGGGCGGATTTCTGTTCGTCGTTGGTCATGGGGCTCCCAAATAGATATCGCGTTCGCTGAATGGCGGATTCTTTCTGCGAACAAGTATAACCAGATAACGATGGTAGTTTGGCAAGAGCGGTTAACGGTTCGGTTGCGATGTGGAAAACGCAAGCATTCGTGTAATCGTTTGCGGTAACAATGATACCTGTGGTCTGACGGCTCAAGCAAAGGTCTGCAGCCAAATGGCGGCTTAACGGCTATTGGAGCGCGTGCGCGTGCGCAATATGCCCGGGCGGTCTTCTTGTGGCTGCCTTATGCCTTTTTGCAGGATGATGCTTTGAGAATTCAGGTTGTTGACGTACAATGGCGCGACACGCAATTTCGTGTGCCGGCATGACGCAATGGTAGCGTAGCAGTTTTGTAAACTGCCTGTTGCAGGTTCGAGTCCTGTTGCCGGCTCCATCGTTATGTCAAGGCCATCGCTTACCGCGGTGGCCTTTTTGCTACACGCTGCTCTTGCTTGTTTTGCAATGGCTTGCCTTGTTCGGAGGGGGCGGTATGAACGAGACGGCTGAGGATGAAGCTGCGCTTGGGCTGACATCGGAAGAAGCGCAGACGCGCATCGCCGCAGGCGAAGCCGATGTCGATGCGGGTGTGAAAACGCGATCGGTTGGACAAATCGTGCATGATAACGTATGCACGTTGTTCAACTTGGTAAACGCCATCTTGGCGCTTATCGTGCTGCTCACCGGGTCGTACAAGAACATGCTGTTCATGGTGGTTATCGTGTGCAACACCGTGATCGGCATCGTTCAAGAGGTGCGTTCGAAGCGCATCACCGATAAGCTGTCGATTATAGCCGGCTCAAAGGCCCATCTGCTGCGTGATAACTTGGAAACCGAACTGCCCCTCGATCAGCTGGTGCGCGATGATGTGGTGGTGTTGCGTCGCGGGGATCAGGTCCCTGCGGATGCGGAGGTCGTGAGCGGTGAATGTCGGGTTAACGAGAGCCTGCTCACCGGTGAAGCCGATCTTGTCCGCAAGCAGCCTGGCGACACGCTTATGAGCGGATCGTTCATCAACTCGGGAACGGTGTATGCGCGTGTGATTCACATCGGTGCCGAGAACTATGCGGCAAAGATTTCCGCTGAGGCAAAGGAGCGCAAGGCCGTGTGCTCCGAGATCATGCGCTGCCTGAACGGCATCATCAAGTTCGTCAGCTGCATCATGTTCCCGTTGGGCGCGTTGCTGTTCGCGAGGGATTATCTTTCGGGCAACTCGGAGCTGAATAGCGCTATTCTGTCCACGGTGTCTGCGCTGGTGGGCATGATCCCGGAGGGTCTGATCCTTCTCACGTCAACGGTTCTGGCTGTTGCTGTCGTGCGCTTGTCGAAAAGCCAAGTGCTCGTTCAGCAGCTGTACTGTATTGAAACGCTCGCGCGCGTGGATGTGCTCTGCCTGGATAAAACGGGCACCATCACTACGGGCGACATGGAGGTTGCCTGGGTGCGGCCCGTAGAGGGCGTTGCTGCACAGGATGCGTCTGAGGTGCTTGAGAGGGAAACGCGCCGCGCGTTGCAATCCATCGCCTTCGCTGACGACGATCCCAACGAGACGTCGCGAGCGATCGCGGACTATTTCAAGGATGCCGAAGGGTGCCCCGAAACGTGCTTGCGCATGATTCCCTTCAGCTCGGAAAAGAAATGGTCCGGTGTTCAGCTTTCGGACAGGTCGTGCTATGTCATGGGTGCTGCGCAATTCGTGCTCGGCGACGATTACGAACGCGTCAGATCGCAAGTTGAAAGGCTCGCCGCCGACGCACGTTTATTGCTTATCGCTCGCGTGCAAGGTTTCGATGAGCTGGGAAACCTCCAAGGTTCCCCTCAGCCGTTAGGATTCGTGGGCATTCGCGATCAAATCCGCCCAACGGCAGCGGAAACCGTCGCCTATTTCAAAGACCAGGGCGTACGCGTGCTCGTCATCAGCGGTGATGATCCGCATACCGTTTCGGGCATCGCAGCGAAGGTGGGGGTGGAAGGTGCGGAACGTTTCGTTGATGCCACCACGCTGAAAACCGAATTCGATGTGGAACGCGCGCTAGTGTGCGACAGCGTGTTCGGTCGCGTAAGGCCCGAGCAGAAAAAGCAGTTCGTCTTGGCGCTTCAAAAGGCGGGGCATACCGTCGCCATGACCGGCGATGGCGTGAACGATACGTTGGCGCTCAAGGCAGCCGACTGCAGCATTGCCATGGCTTCAGGTTCAGATGCCGCGCGTAACGTGGCGCAGCTGGTGCTCGTCGACAATGATTTCGCCAGCATGCCGAAGGTGGTAGCCGAAGGGCGTCGCTCCATCAATAACTTGCAGCGCTCCGCATCGCTGTTCCTGGTGAAAACGCTGCTGTCCATCGCCGCCGCCCTGCTGTTCATAGCGGCGCCGTGGCAGTATCCCTTCCAACCTATCCAAATGACGCTCATCAGCGCATTCACCATCGGTATACCGTCGTTCGTGCTTGCGCTTGAGCCGAATCGCGAGCGCATCAGAGGGCGATTCCTGGGAAACGTCATCGTCAAGTCGATTCCCGGCGCCATATGTTCGGTGTGCTGCATCCTTGTGGCGAACGTGGTGGGCTATTACCTCATGGGCCTTGACTACGAGCAGGTGTCCACGTTGTGCGTGCTGCTGACTTCTTGGATCGGATGCAACCTGGTGGTCCGCCTGTCTATGCCGTTCACAGCTATACGTTCGGCGTTGCTTGTGGTGGTAGTGGGCGGCATCGCTGGCGCATGCCTTCTTATGCCCAACGTGTTCTGCATTGCGCCGTTCACGCCGGGCATGTGGATGCTTTACATCATCGTGGCTGCCATATTCGCTGTAGCGTTTCATGCGCTCTATCTCAAGCTCGACGCGCTACATGCAGCGCGCATCGGCGAATCGGAGTAGGGGCCGTCCCGACGGGGGAGGGTGGCGGCCTGTCTCTTTGCGAGGGCAACAGGCGGCAGCCTGCGTCCCGTCGGGGGCAAGGGCGGCAAACCGCTCGTTAGCGCCTATGCCCCCGCGTACGGTGCGGCTTCGGGCGCTATCGCCCGAAGCCTTTCAGGTCCATCTCATATACGAACATGCGCTCGGGAAGAATCGACGTTGCTTCCTGCGCAAAAGACTGCTCGGCAGCGCGCTTCATGCCCCTGTGCTCGTAATACTCCCATGTGCAATCGGTGTCGGTGAACAGGAACGCCTTCGATGCCCCTTGGGCCGCCAAATAGCGCTGGACGTGGTCCATAAGCGTGCTTCCGATTCCGAGTCCTCTGGCCTTGTCGGACACGGCGAACAGCACCAGCTCGAAATCGGGGTCGCAGCCGCTTTGCGCAAGTAGCGCGCGGTCGGCTTGTTTTGCGGTCTCAAAGAAGTGCGCAAGGTCTGCGCTGCTGCCGCCTAGCTCGTCAAGCTCCTTGCGCGCATCTTGCTCGATGGTCTTCCAATGCGCCTGCGTTTGCTCGCTAGGGGCGCCTGCCCGTGCCATGATCACGCCGATGGGGGAGTCGTTGACAACGGCAACTTCGGTGAAAGTGTTGCGCTGCGCAAAGTTGGCAAGATCGACGATTCCCGAAACTACGCGTTTTCTGCCATCAGCGTAGGTATGCCACGTGTCGCCAAGGATGGCGCCAACTACCTCGATGTCCTTGTCTTGAAGCGGGCGATATTCAACAGGTCCCATAGGTCGTAGTACTCCTTGCAAATAGTCCATTATCAGACCATATAATCTGATAATGGACCTTACCAGAGAGCTGCTTGTATTGCAATCCGGCATAAAGGGCAAAAAAGGACGCTGGCATGCGCCAACGCCCAAAGTCGGGAAACGCTGTTTTCCTGCAAGCCGCAATCCCGGACGATCGCAAATCCATATCCTGTGATACATGGGGGGGGTGAATCGAATCATTGATTTACGCCCCCCCATGTATCAATCGGCATTAAACGTTCTGGGTGATGTCAAGTGCGCGATAGAGCCTATCAGGAACGAGGCTTACCAAATCGTCGGTCCAAACAACCAAATCGGTATCAGCGTCAGAACGGAACCAATCGTTCAGTACTTCGCACTCTAGCTTCGAGAACATCTCCACTAAGAACTGCATATTGTGATCAACGGGCACGTTTCGATACGTTCTAAGGGTCTCAAGCAGAACCGTTTGCCTGTTTTGCGGCATGATCGTCTGACCGAATGGCGTATTGATGCTGTACTGAATGGACTTCTTGAAGAACTCTCGCTCCGTTGACAATATCCGGATGTGGTGATAATAACCGGTGCGCCAGTTGATGGTTCGTCCGATTTCGTTCAGATAAAACTGTCGGCAAAAGATGCAGAACCACCAAGGAATATCATACTTACTCCGGAAATGCCGATAAAACGTCTGGCGGGAAATATTTGCCTTTTCGCAGATCTCCGAAATAGTCATGCGGTCCAGAGAGCGATCGACCGCGTGCAATATACTCATTTTCGTTTTTAGATCAGGAGTGTTGAAAATGTCCTGACTCGAAAGCAAGTCCGTCAGCATGAATACCATCTCCCCCTGTAATAGGCCTCAATTCTGTGTCGTCAAAACCGATAGACAGAATTAATAGCTCGCAAACCCTTTCAGAAACAACGTGTATAGGATGAATGGCGGGAATGAAACGCCGGGCGGTGTAACGAGCAACCAAATCCAAGTCAAAAAATGGACCATAAAGGTTGACATTCCAAGCTGTTTGTTCCACCGCTTGGAATATTCTAAGGTCTGAAGTCCCTCAAGACAACACGATACAACCGAGAAATCTACCTTTTCGGTACAAACTTTGAATCATTTCCTTTGTTTCGAAAGCATTAAAAGCGCACAATGAAGCCATGGAAAAACGGTGAAGGAAGCACCGGAGATCCTGCGGAAGGGAAGAGCACTTCCTCCGCAAAACGACAGCGGTATCTAAGATACCGCGAAGAAAGGAGACAGTCATGGCGAAGATTGTCAACTCTTGGAACGACTGGGATCCGTTGAAGCGCGTCATCGTTGGCCGCTGCGATAACTCCATGATCCCGCCCGAGGAGCCCGCAACCTCCGAGAAGGTGCCGGTCGACTCCGAGATGCGCGGCATGTGGGGCCTGCGCCCGCTGCGCACCGTCGAGCGCGGCAACGAGTGCCTCGAGAACCTGGTCAAGGCCGTCGAGGAGCGCGGCGTCGTCGTCGACCGCCCGACCCCTCTGCAGTGGAACCAGGCCATCGGCACGCCGGACTTCCGCAACGACTCCATGATGACCTGCATGCCTCCGCGCGACATCCTGCTGACCGTCGGCAACGAGATTATGGCCTCCGCCAACTCCTTCCGCTGCCGCTACTTCGAGTACCTGGCCTACTGGCCGCTCATGAAGCAGTACTTCGATGAGGATCCCGAGTTCCTGTGGACCCAGGCACCCCGTCCTCGTCTGACCGACGCTTCCTACAAGCACAACTACTACGACGAGAAGATCACCCTCGAGGAGCGCCTCGTCCGTACCGCCAACAAGGACTTCGTGACCACCGAAGTCGAGCCGATGTGGGACGCCGCCGACCTCATGCGCATGGGCAAGGATATCTTCATCCAGCACGGCCTGACCACCAACCGCACCGCCATGGAGTGGTTCCAGCGCTACTATCCCGAGTACCGCATCCATGCCATGAACTTCCCGGGCGACCCCTACCCGATCCACATCGACGCAACCTTCGTGCCGCTGCGTCCGGGCCTGATCATCAACAACCCGCACCGTCACCCCGCCGAGGGCCAGAGGGAGATTTTCGAGGCCAACGATTGGCAGATCGTCGACGCTGCCCAGCCCGCCCATGACGAGCCGCCCGCGCTGTGCTACAGCTCCGTGTGGCTGTCCATGAACTGCCTGGTCCTGGATCCCTCCACGGTCATCGTCGAGGCCTCCGAGGTCAACCAGCAGGAGCAGATGGACTCCCTGGGCATGAACGTCATCCCGGTCGACCTGCGCGACGCCTATCCGTTCGGCGGCGGCCTGCACTGCTCCACCGCTGACGTCTACCGCGAGGGCGAGTGCCTTGACTACTTCCCGAACCGCGTCAAGGACTGCACGCTCATCCACCCGGAGATGTGGGAGGACTAGGCTATCTGCCTAAACCAGAACCTACTCAAGTAGGGCTCTGAACAAGTTATAGATAGGGGCCTGGCACGACAAGTTCAGCCAGGCCCCTTTTTTTGAGTTCGCCTTTCAATCGCCCATCAAAGGGTTTTCGATTCGACTGGGCAGGATCGAGCTTAACAATTGAATATCAATATGAGCACGAAATAGTTCGGTCAGAACCGAAATTGGGTGAATTGGAGGCACCCTGTAATGCTACTGGTTTTTAAGGAGGAACCAATGGCAGAAGAGAAAAACACTGTGGGCCAAGGGGACGGCTCTCAGGATTACCAAATGAACCGTAAAATGGGCACTATCTTCATGCTGATTTCTGCAACCGGCATGGGTTTGGTGCCGCTGTTCAGCCGCTGGGGTACGCGTACCGACATGTTCGATGCTACTCAGGGCTTGAACGGCTCCGACTCCATCGGCGCGATTATGGCGCTTGGCCGCATGGCGATGGGTGTGCTTTTCTTCGTGATCCTCATGGTTGCCACTCATAAGGTAACCACGTTCAAGAAGCTTAAGCTTACTCCCGCAATCGCACTGGGTGGCTTGATGATCGGCATGTCCTTGGCATGCTACGTGACTTCCACGTTGATGACCACCGTTGCAAATGCCGTTATGTTCATTTACACGGGTCCCGTTATCTGCGTACTGCTTGCACGAATCTTCCGCAAAGAGCCGATGAGCCCACTGCAATGGGTTTGCCTTTGCATCGTGTTCGTAGGCATGCTGTTCGGTGAGAGCCTTCTTGGCTTTGGCGTTGGTGGAAACGCATTTGGCCTTGACTTCAATCTGGCTCCTTCCACTCCGGAGTTCCCGCAGAAGATGGTCGGTGACGTCTTCGGCCTGCTTTCCGGCGTGTTCTATGGCGCTTCCATGTTCTTCAACGGTTATCGTAAGGATGCGGATACCACCGCTCGCGGCGTGTACAACTTTATCTTCGCTGTTATCGGTGCGGGTGTCATCGCAATCCTGATGAACGTTGTCGGTATGGCCACGGGTCAGACCAACTGGATCACCGAGATTCATTTCACGGCTTTCAACTGGGTGGGCGCTGTTCTTCTGTGGATCGTGTGCGGTCCTATCGCTCTGGGTTGCCTGCTGGTCGCTGGCCGTAACCTGCCGGCTATGGACTACAGCACCATCGCTTACTGGGAAGTCCCTGTTGCATTGTTCATCGGCCTGGTAGTGTTCA
>CALEWN010000343.1 GCA_937925385.1 uncultured Senegalimassilia sp. | reverse complement strand
TGTTGCCGATGACCACGTACCGGTCGTCAAGCTCCACGGCGCGCTCCGCCTCGTTGGACTCCGAGCTCTTCAAGCCGTCGACCCACTCGACCTGGCCGGTAGCGCCGAGCTTCATGATGTAGGAATTCTCGTATCCGGAGAATCCTGCGAACGTATCGGAGGAGGACTTCGTCTTGCCGAGCATGATGAACCCGCCGTCGGAGGTTGCCGTCACGCCGTTGAAGTACTCGTTGGACTCGCCGCCGTAGGTGTTGAGCCACACGCTGGTCCCATCAGCCGCGCTGATCTCGGTTGCGAACAGGTCGAACGTGTTGCCGTAATAAGGTGCGTCGGCGAAGTCCTCGGTGTAGGAGGATTTGATACCCGCGACCACGTAGTTGCCGTTGGCAAGGATATCGATGCCGAAATCGCTCGATTCAAGGTTCCTGCCGCCGATGGTGCGCGTCCATTCGGTGTTGCCCGACGCATCGTATTTGACCACGACCAAGTTGAAGATGCCGCGGTTCAGATCGGTTAGGTCGCCGTCGTGCGACGAGGTCTCGAACAGGGCCACGCAACCGCCGTCGGAAGTCGCCTTCACAGCTTTCGCCTGGTCATGGCCCGATCCGGTCAAGCCGCGCATCCAAGCTACGGTACCGTCGGCGGAGAAGCGCGTCACGAAGGCATCGGTCTGCCCGAACACCGCCCCGTCGCGATCGAGCGAGGCGAAATCACCCTTCGGCGTGCCGTCGGCGGTGGTGAAGCCGCCGCACAGGTAGAACCCGCCGTCGGTCGTGGCGTCGACGCTTGCCGCGTAGGCCGTGTAATTGTTCTCCAGCCCGCCCAACTCGATGGTCTTGAGCGAGTTGCCCGCCGCATCGCGGATGTTCACGTACGCGTTCGACGGGCCGCGCTGCAAGCCCTCCACATCGCCGTCGAAACTGTACGTCTGCCCCACCGTTGCCAACGTGCCGTCGGCCAGCACAGTGGAGTCGGCCGCGTATTCCGCGCTCGAGCCGCCGAACGTCGTCTTCCACGTATAGGGGAAGTCGGGCAACGTCACCTCGACCGGGGCGAAATACGGCGGCGTGTCCGTTACGCGCGCGTTCGCAGGGTCGAACGACAGGCGCACATCGCCCATGGCGTTGTCGATATGGATGTGCACGGGCTTGTCAAGGCTTTTCACCTGGATGGTCGTGGTCTTCACGCGCGTCGAGGGGTCATAGGAATCGGAAAGCGCATCCACCATGACGCCATCGCCGCGATCATAGGTGACATCGCCCAAAAACGACGGCGTGACCTCCGATCCCATGATGGTGGCGCGCTGGAAGTACACCGTCACCGTGTACTGCTCGCCCGTGCGCTGCACGTAAGCATCGGCGTACAGCATCGGCGCCATCATCGACGCTTCGTCCTTGGTCGCATGCAGCGCGCTCACCGGCACGAGCGTGGTCTCCTCGGCATGCGTCGTGAGCTTCTCGGCCTTCAGGCTGGCGACGAACCCGTCGATCTTGCCCGCCCGCCCGGCGAAGATGCCGTCGTCGGATTTCGTGGTGCCGCAAACCAGGAAGTCATCGGTACCGCTCACGGACAAGCCCTTCGCCGTGTCGTCGTCGTTACCGCCGAACGTTTCGATGCCCAAGCGCGCGCCATCGGTGGAGAAATGCGCCGCGTAGGCATCCTTCTTGCCGAACGTTTGCGTGCCGGTGAAATCGTTGTCCGCGGCTTTATGGGTGCCCGCGACGATATAGCCGTCAAGCGTCGTCACGACTCCGTCAGCAGTGACGGCCTCGCTGTCCTCGATCAGGTTCGACCAGATGACGTTGCCCGTCGCGCCGATGCGCATCACGAAGCCGGCCGAATCGGAATCAGTCGCATCGCGCACGCCGAAGTCGCCGTCGGCGGACTTGGTCGTTCCCGCGATGATGAAGCCGTTGTCGATGGTCCCATGGCCCTCGTCGGCGGAAGACATCGTGGAGATGACGCGCGAGACGCTTGCGGCCTCGTCCTTGCCCGCGCCGCCGTAGGATTTCGTCCACTCTACCGAGCCGTCGGCTGCGATCTTGGAAACGAGCACGTCGTTATCGCCCTTGTTCTGGCCGTCAAGATCGCCGTTGTTCGCGTTGGTCTTGCCAACCGCCAGATAACCCGCGGACACCGAGACGCTGTTGCCCATATCGTCGAGGGCGGTGGCATCCTGCATCTGCACGACGGCGGAGAACTCGTCGGACTGTAGGGACTGGCCTTCCATCTTCGAGCCGCCCACGCGCGTCACCCACACCAGGTTCAAGTCGTCGTCGTACTTCGCGATGACGGCGTCGGCATCGGTCTCGGTCTTGCCCGTGGCCTGCATATCGCCGTCCTTGGAGGCCGACGAACCGACCACGATGAAGCCCCCGTCGACAGCGGGCGTGATGCGCTGCAGCACGTCCTTGCCGCTTCCGCCGAACGTCGCCGTCTTCACCAGGTTGCCCTGGGCGTCGAACTTGGCGAGCAGGCCGTCCTGCCCGCCGCGGCTCTTGCCCTCCAAGTCGAACTTGGTCGACTGCGTGGCGCCGACCGCTACGAAGCCGCCGTCGTCTGCTTCGGTCACGCTATTGAACAGGTCGGCCTTCTCGCCTTCCACCCAACCGCGCCACAGCTCGCCGCCATCGGCGTCGTAGCGTACGAGCACGGCATCCGCCTTGCCCTTCGCGTGCTCCTGCGTGCTGCCGCTCGGCGCATCGAAAGTGGCGGCGGCCACGAAGCCCCCGTCGCTTAAGCGCTGGGTCTGGTTCACGCTATCGCACGTCGTGGAGACCGTGCTCGTCCCGGCATCGCCGAACAGATGCGCCCAATCAACCGCCGACGACCCTTCGGCGCCGGCCGTCGCGGGCGCCGCGCATGCCAACGACAGCGCGATAGCCGCACCGGCCGCCACGGGCCTTCTTATATGGTTCCCCACCGTTTCGCTCCTTTGAACTCCTCGAGCGGCCGCGCCGCCGAAACCCTTAAGTTTTGTCGGGCTAACTCTATAAGAGCGGAAGTTGTTGTTAGCCATGGGTTACCCTGCATCACAGAATCTTCACCATAGCGAACTTCTTTCGCTAGCAGCGGGAGAAAGCGCAGATACGGCTCAGGGCGCCCGCACGGTATATAGGCGTATCGGAGGTTCCCGGCCGTACCGCATCCACACGCCGCCTCGTTTGCTAAACTGGGCGGAAACCAACCCGATCGGGAAAAGAGGACGCATGACGCATACCGCACCCCAGCCTGCCGACCAGCCCGTTTTCAAGAACGCAGCCTATACCCAGGAGTACATCGACATCGCCGAATCCCTTGACGGCGACATCCCCGGCCGCCGCGCAGCGCGCGCCTACATGGATTCCTCCACGGCCATCGTGCATCATCGCGTGGTGTCCACCAGCTTCGTGCCGAAGCTCTACGACGCCGCATCGCGCCAGGTCATGCGCGAGGTGGCGGAAACCACGCACCGCATCCTGTGCAAGGTCATGCAGCACTACCTCGACGACGCCGAGTACCGCAAGATCTTCGACTACGACCCGCGCCTAGCCGAGCTGATCTTGGTCCCGCGCGGCTACGATGCGCTGCTTCCCTTCGCCCGCTTCGACATCTTCCTTGACGAGAATACCGGCGACGTGGCGTTTTGCGAGTTCAACGGCGACGGCAGCTCGGGCATGAACGAGAACCGCGAGATCACGCATTCGGTGGAGGAAACGGCCACCTTTAAAGAGTTCGCACGCCGTCATCACGTGGAGGGCTGCGAGCTGTTCGACGCGTGGGTGCGCGAGTTCGCCGCCATCTACGCCACCTACGAGCATCGCGTGGAAAATCCCCGCTTCGCCATCTGCGACTACCTGCAAAACGGCGTAGTCGACGAGTTCCACCTGTTCGCGAAGCGCTTCACCGAGGCCGGGCATCCCTGCACGGTGTGCGACGTGCGCGACCTGACCTTCGACGGCGAAGTGCTGCGCGACAAGGAAGGCCAGCCCGTCCACGCCATCTGGCGCCGCTGCGTCACCAACGACGTGCTGGAGTTCTGGGACGAGTCGCAGGCGCTCATCGAAGCCGTCAAGGCGCAGAAGGTGGCGCTCATCGGCAGCTTCGCCGGCCATATCGTGCACGATAAGCAGATCTTCGAGGCGCTGTTCAACCCTGCCACGCAGGCGTTTTTGACGCCCGAGGAGATCGCGTTCGTCGAGCGCACCGTCCCGCAGACGCGCTATCTGGACGAGAAGGAAGTCGACCTGGACGCCATCCGCGCCGACAAGGACGCCTGGATCATCAAGCCCACCGACGCCTACGGCGCGGCCGACGTGTACGCGGGCTGCTTCCAAACGCAGGAACAATGGGAGCAGATCATCGAGAAGTTCGCCAACGGGGCCGCCGGCGCCCCCTTCTTGGTGCAGCGCTACATCACGCCGTTCAAGACGCAGATCCTCACGCCCGACGACGACATCGCCGACATGGCCGATGACCAGGTGCAACGCGAGCCGGTGCTGTACAACAACCTGGAGGGCCTGTACTGCTACAACGGCACGTTCCAGGGCATCTTCAGCCGCTTAGGGCCCTTCCCCACCATCAGCAAGCCCATGAAGGGCATCACCTGCGCCACCATCTGGGTCGACTAGAACGCGCCCAGCCTGCCCTGCTCGCGGCCCCCAAGTCCCAAGACGCGGGGGCCGCGGCCGTTTCACCCTTCCCCAACACCTGCGAGGCCCCTTTCACATGACCCGACTGTTAAACGGAATCGTCGCCTTCGGCAGCACGCTGCTGCTGGCCGTCACGCTCATCGGCGCCGGCTTCGCCGCCGTCGCCATCCCCGATGCGGCCACCGCAACGCTGTCGCGGGCGTTTTCCGGCTGCGACCAGCCGAACACCCCGTTCACCGCCGACGAGCTCGCCTCCATGGCCATCGCCGGCAAGCGCTACACATTCGACGACAACGACCGCGAAAAGCTTGACGCCGCCATCGCCGAGGCCAACGCCGCCGCCGAGGCAGACGGGCGCGCCACCGCGTCGACCAGGGAAAGCGCTGCCCACAGCCTACCCGCTGACGCGATAAGCCACCTGGACGACGTCTACCGCGTGGCAAGCGTGGCCAAACCCGCTCTGGTGATCGTTGTCGTTCTATGCATCGCAGGCCTTGCGCACGTGGCGGTGCGCATCGGCCGGCGAGCGCTCGGGCGCACGCTTATGGCGGGCGGCGGGTTGGTACTCGCGGCGTTTTGCGCGCTGGGGGCCTGGGCGGCCATCGACTTCGACGGACTGTTCACCGTCTTCCACAGCCTGTTCTTCCAGGCAGGAACCTGGACGTTTCCCTACGACAGCCTGCTCATCACCTTGTACCCAACCGCTTTTTGGATGGGCATGGGCAGCATCTGGCTTGCAGTTACCTGCGGCCTGTCTATACTTGCTGTACTTATTGGTTTTACGTTAGGACATAAGCAACATGACTGAGAGCAAACCGGTGCGCGTCCGTTTCGCGCCTTCCCCCACGGGCAAGCTGCACGTCGGCGGCGCCCGCACGGCAATCTACAACTGGGCGTTCGCCCGCGCCACAGGCGGCACCTTCATCCTGCGCATCGAGGACACCGACCCCACCCGCTCCACCGAGGAGAACACGCAGGTCATCCTGAACGCCATGAAGTGGCTCGGCCTTGACTGGGACGAGGGCCCGGAGGTGGGCGGCGAGTGCGGCCCCTACTTCCAGACCCAGCGCTTCGACACCTACGCTGACGCCCTTGAGCGCCTAAAAGAGCGCGGCATGGTATACCCGTGCTTCTGCACGAAAGACGAGCTTGACGCCAAGCGCGCGAAGGCCGAAGCCGAAGATGGCGGCTATGCCGGCTACGACCGCACGTGCCGCGATATCGACCCCGCCGAGGCCGCCCGCCGCATCGAGGCCGGCGAGCCGCACGTGTGGCGCCTGAAGGTGCCGCTCGAGCACGGCCCCATCGAGTTCGACGACGCCGTCTACGGCCATATGTCCTTCCCCGCCGACGTCATGGACGACATGATCGTCGTGCGCACCGACGGCACGCCCACCTATAACTTCGCCGTGGTCTGCGACGACGCGAACATGGGCATCACGCACGTCATCCGCGGCGACGACCACCTGTCCAACACCCCGCGCCAGATCCTCATCTACGAGGCCCTCGGCTACGACGTGCCCACCTTCGCACACCTGTCCATGATCTTGGGCTCCGACGGCCACAAGCTATCCAAGCGCCACGGCGCCGCCAGCGTCGAGGAGTTCCGCGACAACGGCTTCCTGCCCGACACCATGGTGAACTTCCTGGCGCTGCTGGGCTGGAGCCTTGACGGCGAGACCACCATCATCGACCGCGAGACCCTGTGCGCCAAGTTCACCCTGGACCGCATCACGAAGAAGGACGCCATCTTCGACCAGACCAAGCTCGAGTGGATGA
>CALEWN010000342.1 GCA_937925385.1 uncultured Senegalimassilia sp. | reverse complement strand
GCCCGAACGTGCACACGCCTCCGCCGATGAAGCTGCCCGTGCCGATGCCGAGGTTGAAGATGCCAGAGAAGATGGCCATCGCGACCGTCTGCTCGCCATCGCTTGCGAACTCGATGATCTCTGCCTGATAGACAATGGAATACCCCGATCCGGCGATACCCCAAAGCATGCACACGGCGAACACGCCGACGATGCCGAAGGCCGCAGGGCGCAGCAGCAGAAGCGCCAACGCCACACCCGCGACAACCCATAGCGCGAACGCCCGGCGATGACCACGGTAAAACCGCGAGCACACCGCGCTTCCCATAAGGCCCGCAACGCCGAAGGCCACCAGCGCCATGGTGACGACCTGCTCATCCACGCCGCCCACCTGCAAAAGGAACGGCTCGATGTAGCTGTAACCCGTGTAATAGCCCATGGCGTACAAAGCCGTCACGATGAAGATGCCCATAAGCACCTTGTTCCGCAAGATGCTGGGAAGCTGCTTGAGCGTGAATGGCTTGCTGGCGGGGATCTTCGGGAACACCACCGCCAAGTATGCAAGCACCAGCGCGCTTACGGCGCACACGCAGCCGAAGGTTTGGCGCCAGCCCAGCCATAGCCCCACCATGCGCCCAAGCGGCAACCCGACCACCATGGCAAGCGCCGATCCGGTCACCACGGCGCTGACGGCCATAGGCCCGTGCTTCTCGTCGACGACCTTCACCGCCACCGGGGCGGCGATGGCCCAGAACACCGAATGGGCGCAGGCGACCACCAAGCGTGCGACCATCAGCAAACCATAGCTGGGAGCCAAGGCCGAAAGCGCCTGGCCGGCACAGAACACGCCGATCACCAAAAGCATGAGCGGGCGAAACGCCAATCGGGAACCCAAGATCATGAGGGGAAGCGAGAGCAACATGACCGCCCAGGCATACACCGAGATGATCAACCCCGTCACGCCCTCGCTTGTCCCGAACGAGGCGCCGATGCCGGTCAAAAGGCCGACCGGCATGAACTCCGAGGTGTTGAAGATGAACGCGGAAACGGTAATGCCGATAAGCGGCAGCCATTCCCGCAGCGTAAGCTTGCTATCCACGAACATAGTCATGAAACCGAGCTCTTCCTTCCCTTTCCCATTATCCGGATATGGGATTGTAGCCCCGTGACGAGCCTTAATCGATACGGATACGCGCCTTCAGAGAACCCTCACGAACCCCCGTCGTCAGCGCGTTAGGACAAGGCGGCGCAAGCCCTGCAACATCGAAACGCAAGCCGTCCGCGCCGAGCAAACGCCCGTCCGCCGCAGGTCGCCGCTCTTTGTTTCGGCTTCGTTAATATACCGTTTCGAGCGATTTCCGAATCCTATAATGCAACCCGTTAACGCAACATTTCATCCGCTAGGAGGTTCACGCAATGACTTACGCTGAGCGCATCATCGAGCAGGTCAAGGCGAAAAACGCCGAGCAGCCCGAGTTCATCCAGGCAGCCACCGAGATTCTGGGCACCCTGCAGCCGGCACTCGACGCCCATCCGGAGTTCGAGGAGGCGGCCCTGCTTGAGCGCATCATCGAACCCGAGCGCATCATCCAGTTCCGCGTCCCGTGGGTCGACGATTCCGGCAAGGTCCAGGTCAACCGCGGCTTCCGCGTGGAGTACAACTCCGCCATCGGCCCCTACAAGGGCGGCCTGCGCTTCAACCCCACCGTCACGCTCGGCATGCTGAAGTTCCTGGGCTTCGAGCAGATCTTCAAGAACAGCCTGACCACCCTTCCCATGGGCGGCGGCAAGGGCGGCTCGGACTTCGACCCGAAGGGCAAGTCCAACAACGAGATCATGCGCTTCTGCCAGTCCTTCATGAACGAGCTGTCCCGCCATATCGGCCCGAACACCGACGTGCCGGCTGGCGACCTGGGCGTCGGCGGCCGCGAGGTCGGCTACATGTTCGGCCAATACAAGCGCCTGCGTAACGAGTGGACCGGCGTGCTCACCGGCAAGGGCCTGTCCTTCGGCGGCTCGCTCGCCCGCACCGAGGCCACCGGCTACGGCCTGGTGTACTTCGTCGACGAGTACCTGAAGTCCAACGGCGATTCCTTCGAGGGCAAGAACGTCGT
>CALEWN010000341.1 GCA_937925385.1 uncultured Senegalimassilia sp. | reverse complement strand
TCCTGATTGTCGGCGGCGGCGCATTCCCGACCGTCAAGGCTATGATTCAGGGTTCGAAGATGGAGAAGCAGCAGAAGGTTGCTGAACATCTGTCTGAACGCCTTGAAGAAGAGGCTGCCAAGGAGGAGGAGCGCTAGCATCTGCTAGTGCAAGACGTAGGTGCCTTTGAAAGGAGGCTGCGTCATGAAGGTTACGAATCGTTTAACCCACATCGCAACGAAGGTTAACTTTGAAGCTGCAATGACCGAGGACCAGCTGAAAGCTGTGTTCGAGTCGAAGGAACTTGCCGGGTTCCCCGCTATGCTCGACATCAAGGAGCGTACGGAAGAGCACGTGCAAATGTTGTCCCTCGATGACCTGCTTTCCTTCGCGAAAGCATCTGGCGTTGCGGCAGTAACGTTCGATGTAACCTATTTCCCGCATGCTGACGATGCTGAGGTTGCTCGCCAGCTTAGGGGTTTGGCAAGCGATCTGGACATCAGCGCAGACGTTATCAAGGACGTTTGTGCAGCCGAGATTCAGGAATACCTTGCTCTTGATGCAAAGCGCGATGTCGCCGTTCCTGTTCACAGCATTGTCGAGTGCTATGTGAACGGTACTGCATTTGCTTGGTATGGCTTGAACGACTATCCTCGCCTAAAGCAGGTTGTTCTTCAGAAGCTTGCTCGCGGCGGTCAAAAGGCAAAGCATGATTTCATCATGCGTGCCAGCCGTGCGCAGGTTGACCTGATGGATGAGATGGACATTCCTGCAGACGTTGTTCTGCGGTAATATGTGAATAGGGTGGACTGTGCTTGCATAAAGGAAGCTACAGTCCACCTTTTTTTGTCGGTTGCGGAACGTAAGTCATGAGGGATAACGTTTCGCCTGATGGGGGCTCCTATGAAACGGCGAATTTCTAGGAGGGGAAGCCCTCAAAGAGGAGATTGGAATGGGGATATTTAACACTATTGGATTGGGTTCGTATACGAGCGCTCTGAAGTGGTTCCAGGGTGATTTTCATGACAGATAACGCTCGTTTCGATGCGGAAAAGCGCAAGACTGTACGTAAGGTGGCCACGGCGTCCTTCTTCTGCAACTTCATTGAATGGTTCGACTATGCCACGTATTCGTACTTTGCGGTCGTTATCGCGTCAGTGTTCTTCCCGAATGACGATCCCGCGTTGGCGTTGATTCAAACGTTCGCGGTGTTCGCGTTGTCGTTCCTGCTGCGTCCCATTGGCGCTATCTTCTGGGGCAACATGGGCGACAAGAAGGGCCGCAAGTGGTCTTTGACCGTTTCGGTCTTCATGATGGCTGGTGCCACGTTCTGCATCGGCTTGCTTCCCGGGTATGCTGCCTTGGGCGTTTGTGCTCCTGCGTTGCTGCTTTTGCTCCGTATGGTCCAGGGCTTTTCGGCCTCTGGCGAGTATGCGGGTGCAGCAACGTTCTTGGCGGAGTATGCGCCCACTGACAAACGCGGTATGTATTGCTCTATCGTTCCCGCCTCTACAGCTATCGGCTTGCTGGTCGGCAGCGCTTTTGCGACTGTCATGTACACCATCATGCCCGAGGCTGCGGTGAATGAGTGGGGTTGGCGTATCCCGTTCGTCCTTGCCGGCCCGCTGGGCATCGGCGCTTACTTCGTGAACATTCAGCTTGAGGACTCTCCTACGTATCAGGCAATGCAGCGTGCGCTGAAAGACGCTGAGGCCTCTGGTGCCGCCGGTGCTCCCGAGCGTCCGATTCACTGC